>NZ_OZ208512.1:705000-1013500 GCF_964512435.1 Tenacibaculum insulae
GATGGCTCTTTAATACTATATACTTTTAACGATGAAGGTGGAAAAAAAGCTTTTTGGCATTCTTCTGCCCACGTACTAGCGCAAGCTATTTTAGAATTTCACCCTACAGCAAAATTAACTATTGGACCTGCAATTGATAATGGTTTTTATTATGACATAGATTTAGGTGATGAAACAATTTCTGAAAAAGACTTTTCTGCTATTGAAAAGAAATTTTTGGAATTAGCTCGCGGTAAACATGAGTTTAAATTACGCTCTATTTCTAAAGCTGATGCCTTAGACTACTATAAAAAAGAAGGAAATGAATATAAAGTTGAGTTAATTGAAAACTTAACTGATGGAGAAATCACCTTTTGTGACCATAGTGACTTTACTGATTTATGTAGAGGAGGACATATACCACATACAGGAATTATCAAAGCAATAAAAGTAATGAATGTTGCCGGTGCTTATTGGAGAGGCGATGAAAAAAACAATCAACTAACTCGTATATATGGTATTTCTTTTCCGAAGCAAAAATTACTTACGGAATATCTAGAATTATTAGAAGAAGCTAAAAAACGTGACCATAGAAAACTAGGAAAAGAATTAGAGTTATTTACTTTTTCTCAAAAAGTAGGTGCAGGCTTACCTTTATGGCTACCAAAAGGAGCTGCTTTACGTGGTCGTTTAGAAGATTTCTTAAAAGCTGCTCAGAAAAAAGCAGGATATGAAATGGTAATGACTCCACATATTGGGCAAAAGGAACTTTATGTTACTTCTGGTCATTATGCAAAATATGGTGAAGATAGTTTTCAGCCAATTAAAACTCCGAAAATGGACGAAGAGTTTTTATTGAAGCCTATGAACTGCCCTCATCACTGTGAAGTTTACAATTTTAAACCTCACTCTTATAAAGATTTACCAAAACGATTTGCCGAATTTGGAACTGTTTACAGATATGAACAAAGTGGAGAGTTACACGGATTGACTCGTGTACGTGGTTTTACGCAAGATGATGCTCATATTTTTTGTACACCAGAACAATTAGATCAAGAATTTAAAAATGTTATTGATTTAGTACTATATGTTTTTGGTTCTTTAGGTTTTAAAGATTTTACAGCACAAGTTTCTGTAAGAGACCCTGAAAATCCTGATAAATATATAGGAGAAGTAAAAACATGGGAATTAGCCGAACAAGCTATTATCAATGCTGCCACCGATAAAGGGCTGGATTTTGTAATAGAAGAAGGCGAAGCTGCTTTTTACGGACCTAAACTAGATTTTATGGTAAAAGATGCTTTAGGTAGAAGTTGGCAACTTGGAACCATTCAAGTAGATTACAATTTACCAGAGCGTTTTGACTTAAATTACAAAGGAAGTGACAACGAATTACACCGTCCGGTAATGATTCACCGCGCACCTTTTGGGTCGATGGAACGATTTATTGCTGTTTTATTAGAGCATACAGGAGGTAATTTTCCACTTTGGTTAACTCCGGAGCAAGTTACTATACTGCCAATCAGTGAGAAATATCAAAAATATACTAAAAAAGTTTTAACTTTGTTAGAAAATTCCGAAATTCGCGCCCTGGTAGATAACCGAAGTGAAAAAACCGGAAGAAAGATACGTGATGCCGAAGTTAACAAAATACCGTTTATGGTTATTGTTGGTGAAAAGGAAGAACAAGATGGCACAGTATCTGTAAGGAAACACGGAGAAGGTGATATAGGTACTTATACAATCGAAGATTTTATCTCTCTTATAAAAAAAGAGGTTAGCGATGTATTAGTTCCTTTTGGAAATTAAAAAAAGATACTAATTTTTAAATACATAAGTTATAGCAATTAGAAGAAGAGGCGGACGTAGACCGCTCAGAGTAATCAAGGAAGATCAACATAGAATTAACGAAAAAATTAGATATGTTGATGAAGTTCGTCTTGTAGGCGAAAACATTGAGGTTGGTGTTTATCCTTTGGAAAAAGCCAAAGAAATAGCACGTGAGCAAGAATTAGATTTAGTTGAAATTTCACCTAAAGCTGTTCCTCCTGTTTGTAAAGTTATTGATTATAAAAAGTTTTTATACGAGCAAAAGAAACGTGAAAAAGCTTTAAAATCAAAAGCTACTAAAGTTACTGTAAAAGAAATTCGTTTTGGACCACAAACCGATGAGCATGACTATGAGTTTAAAAAGAAACATGCAATTAAGTTTTTACAAGACGGTGCTAAATTAAAAGCTTTCGTTTTCTTTAAAGGACGTTCGATTGTATTTAAAGAACAAGGGCAAATTTTATTATTAAAATTAGCTCAAGAATTAGAAGATTACGGTAAGGTAGAACAAATGCCTAAACTAGAAGGAAAACGTATGATTATGTTTATTGCTCCTAAAAAGACCAAATAACAATATCATTAATAATATATAAGCAAGATAAACTAAAAAACAAAGATGCCTAAAATCAAAACAAAGTCTAGTGCCAAGAAACGTTTTAAGTTAACTGGTTCTGGAAAGATCAAAAGAAAGCACGCGTTTAAAAGCCACATCTTAACAAAGAAGTCTAAAAAACGTAAGCTAGCTTTAACACACGCGACATTAGTACACAAGTCTGATGAAGCAAACATTAAGCAACAATTAGTTTTAAGATAATTGTTAGCCAGGGAATTTAATTATTAACCATGGAGTTAGGCTCAATAAAGTATCGATTATTTTCGATCGCCTACTACAAAAAACATTTGAATTATGCCAAGATCAGTAAATTCAGTAGCCTCAAGAAGAAGAAGAAAAAAAATCTTGAAGGCAGCAAAAGGTTACTTTGGAAGACGTAAAAACGTTTACACAGTAGCAAAGAATGCGGTAGAAAAAGCGATGACATATGCTTATCGTGACCGTAAAAACAATAAGAGAAACTTCCGTTCATTATGGATTCAGCGTATTAACGCAGGAGCTCGTCAGTTTGGAATGTCTTACTCTCAGTTTATGGGGAAAGTTAAAGCTAATAACATCGAATTAAACCGTAAGGTTTTAGCCGATTTAGCAATGAACAACCCAGAAGCTTTTAAGGCCATTGTAGAAAAAGTAAAATAAGTTTCATAACCTTGCTTATACTAAAAACCCAAACTTAATCGTTTGGGTTTTTTTAAATCAATTATATTTACATAAAATTCTAATCTATGAAAACGCTAAGAATATTATTACTTATACTTATTACACAAAATATTGCTGCTCAAAAACGTTTATCTAGAACGCAAGTAGATTCGCTACCAAACACGATAGAAAATCAGTTTACTAAAATTTACCGATTATCTAATAATTGGCAAGAATATAAAATGATTAAGCGTACGCATTTTAACAGCTTTCAAAAAAACATTCTTGACAGTGTTTCAGTATTAAAAAAAGATGTAGCAGCAAAACAATTTAATATTAATACGCAATTAAAAAATGCAAACTTATTAAAAGAAGAAATTAATACTTTAAAGAGCAATTTATCTATTTCTATTGAAAAAGAAGGTGCTATTTCTTTTATAGGTATCCCGCTAGATAAAGCTACTTATAATACTATATTAATGAGTATTATAAGTGTACTAATATTTGGTTTAGGTTTTTTTATTTTCAAATTTAGTAACAGTAGTGCCGTTACCAAAGAAGCTAAAGATTTATTAGCGAATGTTGAGGATGAATTTGAACGATACAAGAAGAAATCAATAGATAAAGAGCAAAAATTACGTAGACAATTACAAGACGAAATTAACAAGCAACGAGGTGTAAATTAATTATACCTTTAAAGATATAAAACAAATAAACCCGAGTTTAACTCGGGTTTATTTGTTTAGAAAATATAAAGTTTATTTTTAAGACAATCCCGAAATTACCCCGTTATTATCAATACTCATATTTTCTGATGCTGGCTTTGCTGGCAACCCAGGCATACGCATCATTTTACCTAAAATAGGTATAACAAATTGTGCACCGGCAGCAATTTCAATTTCACGCACATTTATCGTAAACCCTTCTGGTTTTCCGATAAGCTTATCATTATCTGAAAAAGATTTTTGTGTTTTTGCCATACAAACTGCAAAACCACTAAACCCTAATCGATCAATTCTACGTAAATTTAATTCCGCTTTTTTATCGTAAGTTACTCCCACTGCTCCGTAAATTTCTTTCGCAATTGTTTCTATTTTATCTTTCACAGGACTTTTCCAATCGTACAACGGTTTAAACTGAGTTGCTTTATTTTCAACAACATTAACTACAGCATTTGCTAAATTTTTTGTTCCTTCACCTCCTTTTGCCCATCCTTCTGAAACAACTGCATCAACGCCTAGCTTTTTACACGCATCAATTACAAAATTTACTTCATCATCTGTATCAGAAATAAATGAATTGATAGCAACAACTGGTTCAATATTAAATTTCCGGATGTTTTCAATATGCTTTTCTAAATTTTTAAATCCGCTAGTAACACGCACTAAACTTGGCGTGTTATATTCTTCTTTAGTAGCCCCTCCGTGGTGACGTAATGCCCTAACTGTTGCAACCAACACAACGCATTTAGGATTTAAACCTGCGTATTGAGATTTGATATTTAGAAACTTTTCAGCACCTAAATCGGCTCCGAAACCTGCTTCTGTTACCACGTAGTTAGATAACGACAATCCCATTTTTGTTGCTAAAATTGTATTTGTTCCTTGTGCAATATTTGCAAAAGGCCCACCATGAATAATTGCTGGATTCTCTTCTAATGTTTGTACAAGGTTTGGTTTAATAGCATCTTTTAATAAAATTGCCATTGCATCTTGTGCCTTTAAATCTCTTGCGAATATTGGCTTTTTATCAAAAGTAAAACCTATAAAAATATTTCCTAATCGTTCTTTTAAATCATTAAAACTGGTTGCCATACAAATAATTGCCATTACTTCGGATGCAGGTGTAATGTTAAATCCATCTTCACGAGGAATTCCATTTGCTGTTCCGCCTAAACCAATGGTTATTTGACGCAAAGCACGATCGTTCATATCAATAACACGTTTCCAAAGAATGGTACGCGGATCTATATTTAAATTACCAACCTTACTCTGTAAATTATTATCAATTAAAGCAGACAATAAATTATTTGCTTTTTCAATAGCATTAAAATCTCCTGTAAAATGAAGATTGATATCTTCCATTGGTACCACCTGAGAATAACCACCACCAGCGGCACCACCTTTTATACCAAAAACAGGTCCTAAAGATGGCTCTCGTAAAACAACAGTAGCTTGCTTACCCACTTTATTTAAACCCTCTGTTAAACCAATAGAAACGGTTGTTTTACCTTCTCCGGCTGGAGTTGGAGTTAAGGCGGTTACTAAAACTAAATTATTTTCTTTTATTTTTTCATCATCAATTAAACTTAATGGCAATTTAGCTTTGTATTTTCCGTACATCTCTAAATCATCTTCAACCACCTTTAGTTTATTTGCTATATACTTAATATGCTGTAAATCTTTTGCTTGCGCAATTTCTATATCTGTTAAATGTGCCATTAAAAATTGTCTATAATTCCGTTATTAATTTCAAGTAAATATACATAATATAATCCCTATAAAAATTGCCATTCATTAGCTTTATTTAACTAAACTTAATCGAATGAGATAAATATGATAAAAGAATTGGCAAATCTTTTTTGAAATACTATATTTGCACGTTTTAAAAAAGAACTCGATTTAAATTATTATAGATGCAGAACAAAGGTCTTATTAAATTATTTGCTATCCTTTTTGGGTTAGTAAGCTTATACCAATTATCGTTTACATTTTTTGCTAATAAAGTAGAAGATAGCGCTAAAGTATATGCAAAAGAAAACGTTAAAGACAATAACGGTAGAGAGTTAGCTAAGTTTGAAAGAAAATATCTTGACAGCGTTGCTAACAATGAAGTTGTAAATTTAGGAGTTTCTAAGTACACTTATAACGACATTAAGGAGCGTGAAATGAACCTTGGTTTAGACTTAAAAGGTGGTATAAATGCTATTTTACAGGTATCTGTAAAAGACATTTTAGTAGCTTTAGCAAACAACTCTAACAATACTGTTTTTAGAGATGCTTTAGCAAAAGCAAACGAAGCTCAAAAAAATAGTCAAGAAAATTATTTAGATTTATTTTTTAGCGAATTCGAAACATTAAGTAACGGAACCGTTAAATTAAGTGATCCTGCAATTTTTGGAACAAAATCTTTACGTGAAAAAATTGACTTCAACAAAACAAACGCTGAAGTAAAAGAAGTTCTTCAAGAAGAAATTAATACTTCTATCAATACTTCTTTTGAAGTATTACGTAGCCGTATTGATAAATTTGGTGTAACACAGCCAAGTATACAACGTATTGGAACTTCTGGTAGAATTCAAATTGAATTAGCAGGTGCTAAAGATATTGAGCGTGTTACTAAATTAATTACTAGTACTGCCGAATTACAGTTTTGGGAAGTATATACAAATGCTGAAGTTCAAAACTTTTTCTTTGCTGCAAATGCTAAAGTTGCTGAGTTATTAAAAGACGATTCAACTACAACGCAAGCTAAAGATTCTGCTAAAACAGATAATATTGATGATTTATTAGGTGCTTCTGCAGATTCTACGAAAGTTGAAAATCAGAAAAACTTATTTACTTACTTGTTTCCTAACGTAGCTCAAAATCAACAACAAATGAGTTCTTTAGTTGCACAGGCTAAAGTACAAGATACCGCTAAAGTAAACAGTTTATTAGCAAACAAAAGCGTAAGAGCTTTATTACCTGCTAATTTAAAGTATGTGAAGTTTTTATGGGATTACAAAGCACAAGGTAGTGCTGATGGTAGTGCTGAAATTATTGGTTTATATGCTATAAAATCTAACAGAAACGATCAAGCTGCTATTGATGGTGATGTAATTGCTGATGCTAATCAAGATTTTGATCAATTAAGTAAGCCTGTTGTTTCTATGTTAATGAACGGTGTAGGAACTAAAAAATGGGCGAAAATGACTAGCGAAAACGTTGGTAAATTTGTTGCCGTTGTTTTAGATGATTATGTTTATACTGCACCAGTTGTAAACGGAGCGATTACAGGAGGAAGTACTCAAATTTCTGGAGGAACAATGACTGTTGAAGAGGCGCAAGATATATCTACTGTATTAAAAGCGGGTAAATTACCTGCTCCTGCAAGAATTATTCAAATGGAGGTTGTTGGACCATCATTAGGTCAAGAATCTATTAATGCAAGTATTTGGTCATTCGGTTTAGCTATATTATTAATATTAGTATGGATGGTTTTATACTATGGTAAATCTGGTTTATTCTCAAACATTGCTTTATTAGTAAACATCTTATTTATCTTCGGATGGTTGGTATCATTCAACGCAGTATTAACATTACCTGGTATTGCTGGTATTATCTTAACCATAGGTATGTCGGTAGATGCAAATGTTATTATTTTCGAAAGAATTAAAGAAGCTTTAAGAGGTGGTAAAAGTTTAGCAACAGCAGTTGATGAAGGATTTAGTTTTAAAGGAGCTTTATCTGCAATTATTGATGCAAATATTACAACTTTCTTAACAGGACTTATTTTATTTGTTTTTGGCACAGGACCAATTAAAGGTTTTGCATATACTTTAATGCTAGGTATTGCTACTTCTTTATTTACTGCAATTTTTATTACTCGTTTATTTATAGACGGAGCTGTTAATAAAGGAACCAACTTAACATTTAACACAAATATCTCTAAAAACTGGTTTAACAATATTAGTATCGAGTTTTTAAAGAAACGTAAATTAGCTTACATTATTTCTGGATTCTTTATCCTTACTGGTTTAGTTTCAATCTTTACTTTAGGATTAAAACAAGGTGTAGACTTTAAAGGAGGTCGTTCTTATGTTGTTCGTTTCGACCAAGCAATGAATGCTACTGAAGTTGCCTCTACATTACAAGGTGCTTTTGAAGCTGCTCCTGAAGTTAAAACTTATGGTTCTGATCATCAATTAAAAATTACCACTACTTTTAAAATTGATGAAGAAGGTACTGAGGTTGATGAACAAGTGCAGAATGCTTTATATACAGGGTTAAAATCTTACTTAGGTACAACTTCTTACGAAGACTTTAAACCTGGATTTGAAAAAGCTGGTAGCGGAATTATGAGCTACATGAAAGTAGAGCCAACCATTGCTGATGATATTAAAAAATCAGCTTTATGGGCAGTAATCGGTTCGTTACTTGTAGTATTCTTATACATCTTATTACGTTTTAGAAAAATGTCATACTCTATTGGTGCAGTAGCAGCAGTATTTCACGATGTATTAGTAGTATTAGGAGTTTTCTCTATCTTTTACAAATTCATGCCTTTTGATATGGAAATCGGACAATCATTTATCGCAGCCATCTTAACAGTTGTTGGATACTCATTAAATGATACCGTGGTAATTTTTGATAGAATTAGAGAATATGCAGCCGAAAGTAATTCATTAACTGCCGGTTTAGTTGACAAAGCATTAAGTAGCACATTAGGAAGAACAATAAACACTTCTTTAACTACCTTATTAGTAATGTTAGCAATCTTTTTCTTTGGAGGAGACAGTATTAAAGGATTTATGTTTGCATTAATTGTAGGTGTAATTGTAGGTACTTACTCATCTTTATTTGTTGCAACACCAATTATGTTTGATGCTTCTAAAAAAGAAGACAAAGCATAACAACAATATATATTTTACAAAAACCGTTTTGAATAATATTCAAAACGGTTTTTTCATTTACAATCAAGCAACTATCTTTGCAGTCTGATGAAAATTACAAAACTCCACGATTTATATTTTAAAGAATTCATTTCTTCAAATGAAATTGCTACTATTGTTAAAAATTTAGCGCAACAAGTAAAAAAAGATTTACCCAAAGATGAAGTTCCTTTGTTTATCGGAATTTTAAATGGATGCTTTGTTTTTACTGCCGATTTTTTACGCGAATATAAAGGCGATTGCGAAATTAGTTTTGTAAAACTAGCCTCTTACAATGGCACAACATCAACAGAAAAAGTAAAAGAACTTATTGGTATTAATGAAGATTTAACCAACCGAACGGTTATTATTTTAGAAGACGTTATTGATACCGGTGTAACATTACAAGAGATTTATAAAATCTTTGCATCAAAAAAAATAAAAGAATTAAAAATAGTTACACTTTTTTTTAAGCCAGATGTATATCGTAAAGAATTACACATAAATTATGTCGGAAAAAATATTGAAGATAAATTTATTGTTGGTTACGGATTAGATTACAACGGTTATGGAAGAAATTTACCAGCTATACACCAATTAACAACAACACAACCCAAAATGAAAAACATCGTATTATTTGGCCCTCCAGGTGCCGGAAAAGGAACACAAGCAGATTTATTAAAAGAAAAATACAATTTAGTACATATTTCTACAGGAGATGTTTTTCGTTTTAATATTAAAAATGAAACCGAACTAGGTTTATTAGCCAAAACATATATGGATGACGGAAACTTGGTTCCGGATGAAGTTACTATAAACATGCTAAAAGCTGAAGTTGAAAAAAATACGGATGCAAACGGATTTATTTTTGATGGTTTTCCAAGAACAGAATCGCAAGCCAAAGCTTTAGATGCTTTTTTAGGCGAAAAAAACGAACGAATTAACGGTATGGTTGCTTTAGAAGTGCCAGAAGATTTATTAGTAGGTCGTTTATTAGAAAGAGGTAAAACTAGCGGAAGAACAGATGATACTGATGAAGGTAAAATTAGAAACCGTTTTAACGAATACAATACAAAAACAGCTATCTTAAAAGATTTTTACCAAGAACAAGGTAATTATTATGGCATAAACGGTGTTGGCTCTATCGAAGAGATTACACAACGTTTATCAACCGTATTTGATACATTATAATTTACATAAAAAGGAAGAACTCTCTTTCTTTTTAAATATTTGAAAAAATGACTGAAGGAAATTTTGTTGACTATATAAAAATCTACGCATCTTCTGGTAAAGGAGGTCGAGGATCAGCACACTTACATCGTGAAAAATACATTACTAAAGGTGGTCCTGACGGAGGTGACGGTGGTCGTGGAGGTCACATCATTTTACGTGGTGACAAAAGTATGTGGACACTTTTCCATTTAAAATTTAAACGTCATTTTAGAGCAGAATCTGGTGGAGACGGTAGTAGTAGTCGTAGTACTGGGCACGATGCAAAAGACATTATTGTTCCTGTACCTTTAGGTACTATTGTTCGTGATGCTGATACTGATGAGATTTTACACGAAGTTACCCAACACGATCAAGATGTAATCTTATTACAAGGTGGTAAAGGTGGTTTAGGTAACTGGCACTTTAAATCATCTACAAATCAGGCACCACGTTATGCACAACCTGGTATTGACGGACTTGATGGATGGTTTCGTATAGAGCTTAAAATTTTAGCGGATGTTGGTTTAGTTGGTTTTCCTAACGCAGGTAAATCTACCTTATTATCAGTTATTACAGCAGCAAAACCTAAAATTGCCGATTATGCCTTTACTACTTTAAAACCTAATTTAGGTATTGTAGAACACCGTAATCATAAAAGTTTTGTGGTTGCTGATATTCCTGGAATTATAGAAGGAGCTGCTGAAGGTAAAGGATTAGGGCATTATTTTTTACGACATATTGAACGTAATTCTACCCTATTATTTTTAATTCCTGCGGATAGTGATGATATTCAAAAAGAATATGAAATTCTTTTAAACGAGTTACGCAAACACAATCCTGAATTATTAGATAAAGATCGTTTACTTGCCATTTCAAAATCTGATATGTTAGACGATGAATTAAAAGAAGAAATTAAACAAGACTTACCCAAAGGTATCGACACCTTATTTATCTCGTCTGTAGCCCAATTAGGTTTACAAGAACTAAAAGATAAATTATGGGATATGTTAAACTAATATTCTTTTAAAGATACATTTTATAAAAAGCTGTTTTATAAAGTAATTAAGCTCGTTATTTCTAAATAAATTTAGATTGACAAAACTTTTGCTTTTCTAACAGCTTTTTGTGTTTTTATAACGTTATTTATACATTACTCCATAAAAATAAATACTGATGAAAAGAATACTTAAATCAATACCACTAATTTTAGTAATTCTGTATGCAGGTTTGTCTTTAATTAATGATTGGAAAAACATGAATGGAATTAAAATATTTGCCTTCTCTTTTTCAATTATTTTTCTTTCTTATTTAGTTTTTATGATTTTAACCGTAAAATACATTGATTTTAAAAACGGATTCAAATTAAAACATTTTCCCAATCAAAAAAACGTTGAATCAACTAATAATACTGCTGATTATTTAAAGAACACGTTGTTTATTTTTGGTATAATTTTACTTGCAATTTATTTATACAATTCGTTCTTTTTAAATGTTCAGTTAACTTATCTACTCTATATATTAATTGGCATTGCATTTTTAAGCTTTGTTTTAAGACGAAATAAAAAGTAAATGTACCTTGTTATTTCTTTCCAAACTTTTTGTCAATCACTTTCTTTTTCCAATTATCACCAAAAAAATTAAAAACATTCAAAGCATAAATACCTATTAATATTACCCAAGAAAGTAATACCCATAAAAAAACACTCCAAAGGCTAGCATCATTAATTGCTAAAATTAACGGTACAAATAAACTTAATAAAGCAATGGCAACTAGTTTATAAAAACCTTTTAATTGCTGAATATAGATTTCTTGTTTTTTTACCAATTCTAACTCTACCTTTTTGTCAGAATCTATAATTGTTGTTTCAAAAACAGCCGATAATGCTTTTATCGATTCTAAACCTGCATTTTCACCATTTTCAATTCGCTGAATAGTTCTAATACTCAAACCACTCATAGTTGCCAATTGCTCTTGAGACCAATGACGCTCTAATCTCATTTTTTTAATTTCTCGTAAATTAATTTTTGTTGACTCCATTATTTGTAAGATGTGTATTATTATTTGTTGGCAAAAATAAAAGTTACTTATTTATAAACATTAAAATCTATACGATAGTCCAACGACAGTTATATGACAGCAATACGACACTAATTATTTGGCGATAAAAACTGTTAATTTAATTGAATCCGTTTTGCTTTTACAAACTCCTTTTTCCAATAATTTTCATTCATTGATGAGATAATCACACCTTTTGAAGTTGTTGAATGAATAAATAAAATCTCTTCATTTATAACAGAAGTTACCAAACCAACATGATTTATTCCGCCTTTTAAACGCGCGATATCAAAAAATAATAAATCGCCAATTTTTACTTCATCCAAAGTAATTTTAGTTCCTTTAAAACTAATTTCTTTTGATGATCGTGGTAATACAACTCCTATTTTTTTAAACGAAGTATGTACCAATCCAGAACAATCCATTCCGTTTTTAGTAGTCCCTCCTGCTTTATAAGAAACTCCCTTGTGTGAGTTTGCTATTTCAAGTAACTTACTAACCGTAGTTAATTCAACTTTATCATTACTTTTTTTTAATTCTTCATTTTGGGTCTTAGAAAACTGAAAAATAATAAATCCGATAATTACAATAAATAAAAACCAATTTTTGTTCATTATTTACAAAACTCTTTTAGCCTTAACAAATGCTTTTTTCCAATAATGACTATGTAAAGAAGTTACAATAACCCCGCGAGAACTGGTGGAATGTATAAATTTAATATCTCCTCCTATTGTAGAAGTTACCAAACCAACATGATTTACTTTTCCTCTTTTTCTTGAAGTTTTAAAAAATAATAAATCGCCACGTTTTACATTACGCAAAGAAATATCATATCCTTTAGTGTACATTTCTCGAGAAGTTCTCGGCAATTCAACATTTCGGTATTTAAAAGAAGTGTGTAATAAACCTGAGCAATCCATTCCTCTTTTTGTAGTTCCTCCATATTTATAAGGCACACCCTTGTAGGTAACTGCTGTCCAAACAATTTTATCTGCAACAGACGGTTTTTTTGTTGAAGTAGATGATTTATGAGTTCTTTTTTTTGGTTTTTTATACGTTTTTACATTTTTTGAGGATCCGCAAGAAATCATCAAAAAAGAAAGCGCTAAAATAAAGAGTATCTTTTTTATCATATTATTGTCAAATCGAGCGCAGTCGAGGTTTAATTCAACACATTCTTTATATCTTTCGACTGCGCTCGATAAGACATGTACTAATTCAATCCGTTTACAATTAATTTAGCCGTTTTTTCAGACGCTCCTTTTCCGCCTAACTTTTGTTCTAAATCAAAATAAGACAAAAACAACTTTTCGCGATGATCGGCTTCTAAAATTCGTTGCAACTCTTTAGATAAGTTTTCTTTTGTAAAATCGTTTTGAATTAATTCTTTTACAACCTCTCTATCCATTATTAAATTTACTAACGAAATATATTTTAAGGTAATAATTCGTTTTGCTATTTGATACGAAATATTACTTCCTTTATAGCAAACAACCTGAGGCACTTTAAATAAAGCGGTTTCTAAAGTTGCTGTTCCTGATGCAACCAAAGCTGCATGCGAAATACTTAATAAATCGTAAGTTTTATTACTGATAAACTTTACATTTTTATCGCCAATAAACTCTTGATAAAATTCATTTGTTTGACTCGGCGCGCCTGCTACAACAAATTGATATCTAGAAAAATCATCAACTAATGATAACATAACCGATAACATTTTGGTTATTTCTTGTTTTCTACTACCTGGTAATAAAGCAATAATGTCTTTATTCCCTAAATTATGTGTGGCTCTAAAAGAAGCGACATCTATTTGTTCTCTACCTGCAATTCCATCAATCAACGGATGCCCAACAAAATGTACATCATAATTGTATTTTTTATAAAATTCTTTTTCAAAAGGAAGAATTACAAACATTTGATCAATGTCTCTTTTTATATCTTTAACTCTGCCTGCTCTACTTGCCCAAACTTGAGGAGAAATGTAATAATTAGTTTTAAAACCTTGTTGTTTTGCCCATTTAGCTATCCGAAGGTTAAAACCTGAATTATCAATAAAAATAAGCACATCTGGATTAAATTGAGCAATATCTTTTTTACAAAAAGACATCATGCCTAATATTTTACGCAAATTCACTAGCACCTCTACAAACCCCATAAAAGCACGTTCCTTGTAGTGTTTTACAAGCGTACCACCAACTTGTTGCATTAAATCTCCACCCCAAAAACGTATTTCAGCATTTGGATCTTCTTTTAGTAAAGATTTCATCAAATTAGCTCCGTGTAAATCGCCAGAAGCTTCTCCTACAAGAATGTAATATTTCATTTAATCGTGCTTAAATAAATTTTAAAATCAGCGTTATTAAGGCAATTGCTACGGTGGTAATTAAAACACCTCTTGCTCTGTAATCTTGATTCTTTTTTAAAAAGATCCAAAAAACAAATAAATTAGGAATCGCTGCCAAAGCTAACACAGGTCCTAAAACACCGCCTTCAATTACTTTTTTAAAAGTTTCGTTCACTGTATCGTCAGATATAAATTCTAAATAAATAAAAAGTCCAGATGCAGTGGCTAATAAAGATATTAAAACTCCGATTACTACTTCTTTTCTTATATTTCCCATGAATTTATTTTTTGAATTGCATGATGCGCTGTCATATCAAACTGTACAGGAACTATCGAAATAAATCCGTTTTCTAACGCCCAAACATCGGTATCTTGTCCTTTATCTCTATTTACAAACTCGCCCGACAACCAATAATATTCTTTACCATGCGGACTTTTACGTTTCTCAAAATCTTCTTTCCAATATCCATTTGCCTGACGACAAACACGCACTCCTTTTATTTCGTTTTCTTTTAACTTCGGAATGTTTACATTTAAAACCACACCGTCTGGTAATCCGTTTAATAAAACATTTAAAGTAATTTTTTCTATAAATTTTTTAGCGGCTCTAAAATCGGCATGCCAATCAAAGTCTAACAAAGAAAAACCAATGGCAGGAATCCCTTCAATACCAGCTTCTACAGCAGCACTCATGGTACCAGAATAAATAACATTTATTGATGAATTTGATCCGTGGTTAATTCCTGAAACACATAAATCTGGTGTTCTGTTTAAAATTTCATTTTTTGCCATTTTTACACAATCTGCAGGCGTACCAGAACAACTATATTCAATCTGCGGACCTTCATCAATGGTAATAGGATTACAGTGTAGCACGTTATTTACTGTTATTGCGTGCCCCATTCCGCTTTGCGGATTATCTGGAGCTACCACTACAACGTCTCCTATTTTGTTCATTATTTCAATAAGCATACGAATACCAGGCGCTGTAATTCCGTCGTCGTTAGTTATTAAAATCAAAGGTCTTTCTTGCATTATTTATTAGTTTTACAACAAATGTAACATAAAAAAAGCATTATTATTTTAACATTTTGTAAAGATAAACTCCTTTATTTTATACGTAAACTTGTAGTAATCTAACATCAAAAATATGATACGAATTATTATTGATTTATCTATTTTTATTATTTCTACCTTTTTTTAATAACATCAGTTTTTAAATAAAGAAATTACTCATTGTAATGAGTAAAATATAAACGCGACTTATTTTTTATATTAATAAGGTTAATTCTTTATCTAAAAAAAGAAGTTCTTACTAGAAATTCAATATTAAAAAATTCACATTATTTTAGTAGTTTAGCAATACAAGTATCTAATTAAAAAGATTGAAAATATATGAAAACGAAATTTATCATTCCTTTTTTTGCCATTATATTATTCTCAAGTACAATTTACCCGAATACTGTTTCTGAAAAAGATCCGGATAAAGACAGAGTAATTATATATGTTTTAAAAAATATTTTAAGCAGATACCATTATGTTCAAAAAGATTTAAATGATAATTTTTCTGAACACGTTTACAATTCGTTTATTGATGGTTTAGACCCTAGTAAAAGATATTTTACACAAGAAGATTTAAAAGAATTTTCTCAGTTTAAATATCAAATAGATGATCAATTAAAAGAAAGTAAATTAGATTTTTACAAGTTAGTTTACAACCGATTTTTAGCAAAATTATCTGTTGCTAAAAATAATTACCGTTCATTACTTACAGCGCCTTTTAATTATAAAAAAAATGAAGTAATAGATGTTGACTATGATAAAATTCCGTTTGCAAAAAACGAAAGCGAACTCATTGATTATTGGCGAAAACAACTAAAACTATCTATTGCTAGTAGAATTGAAAATGCCGAAGAACTTCAAGATAAAAAAGCTGAAAAAGAGGCTAATTTTAAGAAAGAAACATTTTCAGAGTTAGAAAAAAAGGCTCGAAAAAATGTTTTAAAAGACATGAACGAATTATACGAACGTATTGATGAATTAGAAAATTCTGATTGGTATTCTACCTTTTTAAATAGTGTTGTTAGTGGTTTTGATCCGCACACTACTTACATGTCTCCTCGAATAAAAACACGTTTCGATCAAGAAATGTCTGGTAAATTAGAAGGGATTGGTGCTCGTTTACAAAAAAAAGGAATTTACACTCATATTGTTGAGCTAATTTCTGGCGGACCAGCATGGAAACAAGGCGAATTAGAGCCTGATGATATTATTTTAAAAGTAGCACAAGGAGATGCTGAACCTTTAGATATTGTTGGGATGCGTTTAGACGATGCTATTAAATTTATAAAAGGTAAAAAAGGTACAGAGGTTCGTTTAACTGTTAAGAAAAAATTTGACGGCTCAACTAAAATTATTTCTATTATTAGAGATGTTGTTGAACTTGAAGAAACTTTTGTAAAATCGAGTATTGTTGAAAAAGATGGTAAAAAATACGGAATTATAGATTTACCAAGATTTTATATTGACTTTAATGATTTAAGCCGTAGAGATGCTGCTAAAGACATGGAAAAAGAAATTGAACGTTTAAAAAGTGAAAACGTTAAAGGTTTAATTGTTGATTTGCGTGATAACGGTGGTGGTTCTTTAAAAACAGCTATTGAAATTGGTGGTTTATTTATTGAAAAAGGACCAATTGTACAAGTAAAATACAGAGATGAAGATCCTTTAGTTAAAAATGATACGGATAGTAAAATTCAATGGAATGGCCCATTAGTGGTTATGGTAAACGAATTTTCTGCTTCAGCATCCGAAATTTTTGCCGCTGCTATGCAAGATTATAATCGCGGTGTAATTATTGGCGGTAAACAAACATACGGAAAAGGAACAGTACAAAATGTACTTCCTATTAATCGTTTTTATGAAAAATACCCTAGCGATTTAGGTGCCTTAAAAATGACCATTCAAAAATTTTATAGAATAAACGGTGGCTCTACTCAAATAGAAGGAGTTTATTCTGATATTTCATTACCTAGCCGATATAGTTATATGAAATTTGGCGAACGTGACTTAGATGGTGCTTTACCTTGGGATAAGGTGCAACAAGCCTCATACACTAGCACAAAATCGTATAGTAATTTTGCGAATGCTATTTACAATAGCCAACAACGTGTTTTAAATAATCAAAAGTTTAAAGAAATTAATGAATACGCTAAATGGCTTAAGAAAAATCAAGAAGAAAGAATTTTTTCATTAAAATATAGTGCTTTTAAAAAGGAGAATGAGAAAAAAATAAAAGAAGGAGAGCAATTTAAAGATATCTTTAAATTTGATTCTAACTTAACTTTTAAATCGCCTAAATACGAATTAAATTTATTTTCAAAAGATACCGTTTTAAAAGAAAAACGCGTTGTTTGGCATAAAATTTTAAAGAAAGATATTTACTTAAACGAAGCTCTTAATGTGTTGAGTGAGTTAAAAATGAATAAAAATTATGCGATTGTAAAGCAATAAAAAAGTAAAGGCTACTAATTAAATTAGTAGCCTTAAAAAAGAGTTGTTTTATTGATCATTCCCCAATAATCTTAAAAGTATAATACCCTCTTCTCAGTTAATCCCCGCAATAAAACAAGACAAATACTTTTTACCCTACCTTATTTTTTAAAAAAAATAAAAAATAAAAAAAGTATTTTTTACGCATCTTACTGTAGTTTTATTTTTCTTTGCACTTAGCAAATGAAAATACAACGAATAACATACATATCTATAGGAAGCAATCAAGGAGATAAGCTTCAAAATATTCAAAATGCAGTAAATTTAATTACTGATAAAATTGGTGCTGTTCAAAAAATTGCCTCGGTATATAAAACACCTGCTTTAGGTTTTGATGGTGCCGAATTTTATAATACCTGCATTAAAGTTTCTACTTATTTGCCTCCCGAAAGCTTAATAACAACCTTACTTGATATTGAAAAAGAATTGGGTAGAGCAAGAAAAAATACAGAAGCTTATATTGACAGAATTATTGATTTAGATATTGTATTATTTGATGATGAAATTATTTTTTCTAAAAATCTTATTGTTCCGCATCCGCGCATGCTAGAGCGTAAGTTTGTTTTAGTACCTTTAGTTGAAATTGCCCGAAACACCATTCATCCAATAGAGAAAAAACACCTTTATATTTGTTTAGAAAATTGTAATGATAGTTCTGAAATAACAGTAATTAAAGAACGCTTAAAAAGGCCTATTCCAATTACTGAGAAGTATAATTATATTGCTATTGAAGGAAACATTGGTGCAGGAAAAACATCTCTTGCCAATATGATGTCTGATGAGTTTAATGCAAAAATTGTATTAGAACGTTTTGCTGATAATCCTTTTTTACCCAAATTTTACGAAGACAACGAGCGTTATGCTTTTCCTTTAGAAATGAGTTTTTTAGCTGACAGATATCAGCAATTATCAGATGATTTAGCTCAATTTGATTTATTTAAAAACTTTATTGTTTCTGATTATTACATTTTTAAATCTTTAATTTTCGCGCAAGTTACCTTACAAAAGGATGAATACAAATTGTATCGAAAAATGTTTGATTTGATGTATAAAGAAATTACGAAGCCCGATTTGTACGTATATTTATATCAAAATACAGATCGTTTATTAGAAAACATAAAAAAACGTGGTCGTGAATACGAGCAAAACATTGAAGCTAGTTATTTACAAAAAATTCATGATGGCTATAGTAATTTTATAAAAACTGAACAAGACTTAAATATTTTAATAATTGATGTTTCAGATTTAGATTTTGTTAATAACCCTAATGATTACCAGTTAATTATCAACAAAATTAAACGAAATTAACTCTACTCATTTTCAGCTATTTCTATATTAATAATGGTTCCTCTCCCCTTTCTAGAGTCTACCATTAATTTACCGTTTATTTTTTTAAGTCTGTTTTTAATATTTTTATATCCTAAGCCTTTTTTTTGTTCTACATAATTAAAACCAATACCATCGTCTTCAAAAATAACATTTAATCCAACTTCATCTGATAAATTTACACTTAACTCCATAAATGAAGCTTTTGCGTGTTTAAGTGTATTGGTTATCAACTCTTGAACAATTTTAAAAACTTCAGACTTTACAAGTTCTGGCAATTCGTTTATTTTTTGCTTTGGATGCGCAATAAACGAAGTGGTTATATTACTAGAACTACCAATATTATTCATATAAGCATCAATAGAATCGCAAAAATTTTTGTCTTTTTTTTGTTCAAAAATTAATGAATGCGATAAATTTCTTACTTGTTTATAAGTATCATCTACCTGAACACTTACCTTTTTAACAAAAGCTGGATTTGATATTTTAGAACTACTCAATTGCAATTTAATTGCTGCTAAATTACCACCAATACTATCATGTAATTCTTGTGCTATCCTCTTTTTTTCTATACGTCTTCCGGCTATGTTTGCTTTAATTAACTCTAACTCATTTTCTTTATATAAGGCTGTTACTTTTTGCAAATTAATTTCTTTTTCTTTTTTATTTAACTCGCTTTGCGCCTGAAGTCTTAAATAATAATTAATTAAAAAACCGATAATAGTGGCTAGAATAATTAAAAAAGAGATTAACATTATTTTTTTATTCTCTTTTTCTGTTTTTAAATTAATTTCTTGTAATTCCTGATCTTTTTTTAATAAAACTATTTCTTTTTCTTTTTTTACTGTTTCATATTTAACCTCCAATTCGTTAATTTTTTCAGCTTTTTGTAATTTATTTATCGAATCTCTAATCTGATAATATTTTGAGTTAAAGAAAAAAGCTTCCTCGAAATTAGATGTTTCTACCGATGTAGTTTTTAACTTTTCATATACCTTTAACTGCTTTCCTAACAGCTCAAACTGCAAAGCATCTTTAAGAGCAATACTGTAAATTAAACGAGCCTCCTTGTATTTTTTTAAATCTAAAAGTAGGTTTCCCATTCCTATTTTAGCTTCTGTTTTTATTTGATGATATCCATCTTTTTCGCTTATATTTATTGCCTTTGCATACAATTCTTCTGCTTTTTTAGCATTATTTTGTTCTTGAGCATTATTTGCCAAACTTAAAAGAATTGAAGCCATTGCCTTAGTATTCTTTTCTAATAAACTAATTTCATAAGCTTTATTTAAATAGTTATTTGAAGATTTATAATTTTTAAACTCCCCATAAATCATTCCTAAATTTATATAACTACCATAAGTAATTTCTTTATCTCCTTTATAAATTAAACATTCTTTAAAAAGATTCAACGCTTTTTTAAAAGCATTTTCATTATAATACACTAAAGCCAACCCGTGTGTATTGGCGTAGTACAGGTATTGTTCTTTATATTTTTGAGCTTCTTCAATCCCTTTTATGTACCATTTTTTACTTTCTTTACTAAAACTTTTTACATTATAGTTCCTTCCTAAAAGATTATATATGGTTGATTTTCGTTTAGATTTTAAAGAATCGCCTCCTTCTGTATTAAACTCAAGTGCTTTTCGTGCATAAAATATAGAAGAATCTATCGTTACTTTTCTGTTAAAGTAATATGCTAAAACCATATTACTATTCATTAAAGCATATCTAGATTTTGTTGTTTTTTTTAACTCTTTAGCAATTGTGTATGCTTTTTTCTCCTCGTTATTATTTAAAAGAAAAAAAGCCTCTTGAATTAACTCTTTATCACTCTTAATTTTATTTTCTTTTAACCTCTTTGTTTGGCTAATACTTACACCTGTAAACAGCAGAAAACACACTATTATACTTTTAAAAACAATTTTAATCATACTCAAAAATAATCATTTAAACAAAAAAGGAAAATTAATTTCAATCTTAAAAACCTGAAAGTTAAAGAAATAAAAAAAGCAGCTTAACGCTGCTTTTTTTATTTCTTTAATTCTAACTTTTCGGCAAAATAATCACAAAAATCTCGCATAGTTGCACTCATTTTTTCATCATTAGTAGCTCTTTCAAAAGAACCTGCCATAGACACCAATGTTTGATGATAAAACTGTTTCATCTCATCAACAGGCATATCTTTTGTCCATAAATCCATACGTAAAGTATCTTTTTTCTTATGGTCCCAAACAGATAACATAATTGCTTTAGAAGCTTCGTTTGTTATTCCGCCATCTTCAGCATTCCATGAAATTTCTTCCGGAATTTTATTTTCGTCTAACCCTACTTTAAATGTTATTTTAGAAGTATGCTCTATCGCCATTATTTCTTTGGTTTATAGTTTGATTTCTTGAAGATTTCCTCTTCATTTTTTTGTAATAATTCTTGCAAAGATACATCATTCTTTTGCATGTACGAACGCACAATTTGCCAACCTACAAACTCGCCTATTCGCCCTGGAGATTGATTATCTTGCTCTAAATAAAATTTAGAAAAAGGAGCTACATTTAAAAAGCGTTTATCTAATTCATTACTTGTACTAAACAACATATCTTTTTCAACAAAATACTTCCAAATTTGCTCTTCATTCTTTTGAGCCCAATCAAATTTAGCTTTAGAATATCCTATTTTTTTATCACCCGAAATTCTTGGTAAATAAGCATCTAACAAATACATTTTCTTTCCTTTATAAATCATTTTATCAATAAAACTTCTTTGCTTACTAGGAAAAATTTCAGAATTTATTACCGACTTAGTTACGTCAACAATAATATTTTCTTTTTCGTTATTTTGCTTTATATAGGCAGGATAATCATTATAAAACTCATGGTTTTTTCCTAAATAAGCATCTAATGAAATCAATAATAAACTATCTGCATATACAACTCTATTATCATAATCAATATTGGTTAACATTGTTATAACTCTTGGACTTTTAAATTTTGGATGATAGTATTTTAAATGCTTAAATAATGACGATAAATCAGTTTTTAAATCATTTATCGAAGCAAACTTTTTCTGTACTTCGTTATACAATTCAATTTCGTCTTTATTATTGATTTTATTGATCCAAACACTATCTGGTTGTGCAGGAAATAAAGCAGGATATTTCTTTTTTACATCCTTTAATTCATTGGGTTGCATTGTATAAAAATCAATATCAAACCGATTAATATTTAAGTTAACTTTAATTGCAGAAACATCTACATTTAAATTAAATTCAGGTTCTTTTTTACAAGAAATTAAACCTGAAACTAAAACACAAAGTGCTAAAATTTTTCTCATGAACTTTAGTATATTTACATTGAATATTACAACGTCGAAATTACTAAAATAGTTTATATCTATTTTTATAAACCTTTATAAAATCTACTTAATTATGAATACGCCTAAAGTTTCTGAACATATTGTACAATGGTTAAAAGAATACGCTACTAAAGCGGGTGTAAATGGATTTGTTATAGGAATTTCTGGCGGTATTGATAGCGCAGTAACTTCAACATTATGCGCAAAAACAGGATTAACTACCTTGTGTGTTGAGTTGCCTATTCATCAAGCAAAAAGCCAAGTAAACAGAGCTAATGAGCATATAAAACAATTAAAGGAACGTTTTAGTAATGTTAGCGAAATTGAAGTTAACTTAACCAGTACTTTTGAAGATTTTAAAACAGTGGTTCCGCAAGTAAAAACATCAGCAAAAACCGATTTAGCTTTAGCCAATACTCGTGCACGTTTACGTATGACTACCTTGTATTATTTTGCCGGATTACACGGTTTATTGGTTGCTGGAACAGGTAATAAAGTAGAAGATTTTGGAGTAGGATTTTACACAAAATATGGTGATGGCGGTGTTGATTTAAGTCCAATTGCTGATTTAGTAAAATCGGAAGTTTATGCTTTAGCTGCACATTTAAACGTACCACAATCTATTCAAAAAGCACAACCTACTGATGGCTTATTTGGTGATAGCAGAACTGACGAAGATCAAATTGGAGCTTCGTACGATGAGTTAGAATGGGCAATGAAAATGCAAAATAAAGGAAAAACAACAGATGATTTTTCTGATAGAGATTTAGAAGTATTTAAAATATACACTCGCTTAAACCGAATTAATCAGCACAAAATGGTTCCTATTCCTGTTTGCGAAATTCCTTTGGAGTTAAAGTAAATTAACCAACATCATTTGTTTTTTAATTTCTTTATATGCGCGTTTTTTGTATCCGTTAGAAACGTTAAAAGGTAGTAATACCAACATTTTAAACAAATTTAAAAATTGTAGTGTTTTTTCCATAGTAGTAATTTTCTTTTTCTTATTGCGAAACTACAAAAAAAATAGGAGGTTACAAAAAGGGGAAAACACCCTATTGTTTTACTTAAAACTAAATTACTCGATTTAGTTTTTCGAAAAGACGCTTTTTTAAATCGGTATAATTGGTAATTTCTTCTAAATCAAGAACCGCATTTTGTGTTTGCACTTCATGCATCATCTCTTTAATTTTTTCTTCAATTAAAATTCTCCTTAAATTTAATGTTGCATCCGAAACTAATTTAGGAAGAATTTTAATCGTTTCTGTCACAAAAATTTCTTTACGCTCCCAATCGCTTAACGAATACTTTTCTTCATCCATTAAAATATTAGTTACTAAGCTAGAAATTTCTTGATTTTCGTGCATAATTAATTGATCAATAGAAATTTTTTCATCTTGATTTAATTGATGCACTAATTGGTAATAAGTAAGTTTAAAAATTTCGTTTGCAAACTCAATTTCATCTTCCTGCAAATTTAAATACAACTCGTTAGAAACTGTGTTTTGATATTCTTCTTTCTCTAAAACAGGATGTCCTTTTTCATCAACACCATCTACCCAATTTACAAAATCTACTACTTCATTACCATACAATAATAATATTCTGATAATTTCTTTCTCAAGAATATTTAGTTGATCAATTTTTTGAGTTCCTTTTTTACCGCCTTTTACAGCGCGCATACTACCTTGCTCTTGCTCGTATAAATATTCTGCTGGCGGTTGATTTAAACCACTAGATTGATTTCCTCTTTTAGGTTTTGAAGTACTTTTATTTAACAGTTGAGCTAACTCACTAAATAAAACTCGCTCTGAAATGTCCATAATACGTGCACATTCTTGCACATACACTTCTCGTTGAATTCCGTCTGGAATTTTAGAAATACTGGTAACTATATCTCTAATTAGTCCTGCTTTTTTTACAGGATCATTCGCAGCATCTTTCATCAACAAAGACACTTTAAATTCGATAAAATCTTGCGATTTTTCTGCTAAATATTCTTTTAATTCTGTGGTTGAATGTGCTTTTGCAAAACTATCAGGATCTTCCCCTTCAGGAAAAGACACTACTTTTACATTCATTCCTTGTTCTAAAATTAAATCGATACCACGTATAGAAGCTCTAATACCAGCTGCATCTCCATCAAAAAGTACGGTTATATTTTTAGTTAAACGGTTTACCAATCGAATTTGATCGGCCGTTAACGCCGTACCAGAAGAGGCAACTACGTTTTCTACACCAGATTGATAAAACGAAATTACATCGGTATATCCTTCTACTAAATAACAATTGTCTTGTTTTGCAATTTCTTTCTTAGCATGATAAATACCATATAAAATTTTACTTTTATGATAGATATCACTTTCGGGCGAGTTTAAATACTTTGCCGCTTTTTTGTCGTTGGTTAAAATTCTACCTCCAAAACCTAAAATACGACCAGACATACTATGTATTGGAAACATTACCCGACCTTTAAAACGATCAAATTTCCTGTCTTGTGCGCCGCCTTCTTTAACAATTGTTAATCCGGTAGATTTTAAATATTTTAAATCGTATCCTTTTGCTAAAGCTGCATCGGTAAAATTACTCCACTCATCTTTACAATATCCTAAATCAAATTTTTCAATAATATCTTCTCTAAAACCTCTTTCTTTAAAGTAAGATAATCCGATGGCTCTTCCTTTTTGAGAGTTCATCAACACATCATGAAAATAATCTTTCGCAAATTTAGATGCCAAAAACATGCTTTCTCTTTCGTTTAGCTGTTGTTTTTGCTCATCAGATTGTTCGGTTTCTTCAATTTCAATGTTGTATTTTTTTGCCAACCATTTTATGGCTTCCGGATAAGTATAATGCTCGTGTTCCATCAAAAAAGAAACAGCATTTCCTCCTTTACCGGTACTAAAATCTTTCCAAATTTGTTTTACAGGCGATACCATAAACGATGGAGTTCGCTCATCAGTAAACGGACTTAATCCTTTAAAACTACTTCCTGATTTTTTTAATTGTACAAACTCACCTATCACCTCCTCTACTTGAGCAGCTTCAAAAACTCTTTCTATGGTTTGTTGGGTTATCATATCGTGTAAAATACAGCTTGCAAATATACTTGTTTTAGGTGTTTTCCTCCTAAAAACAAATCTATTAACTTTTTTATTTGCTAAAAGCATATAAATATATAGTTTTGCAGCAAATTATACCTCATGAAAATAAGTACACCCTTCTATATTTTATTTTTTTTAACTTTAAATCTTGTCTCTCAAGAAACAATCGCTATTCCTGATATTGGGTTAGAAGAATGTTTAATTGATTTAGATATTGACTCGAATGGTTTAAACGGAACTATTTTAGTTGAAGATGCCAAACATGTTATTAACTTAAATATCAACGACCCTTTAACTAATAAACTTTTACCAAATGTACACTCTAAGGTTAAAGATTTAACGGGTTTAGAGCATTTTCCTAACTTAAAAAGAATTGATTGTTTTAATAATAATATTACGAAGATAGATTTATCTAAAAGTACTTCAATTACTTTTTTAAACTGTAATGAAAATCAAATTGAAAGTTTAAATTTAGCGAATAACACTAAACTAGCTTATGTAAGTTGTGATAATAACAAAATAAGCTCTCTAATTTTAGGAGAAAATACTAAGCTTGAAAGTTTGTATTGTAGTTTTAACAATTTAACAAGTTTAAATGTTAAAGGCTGTACTAAATTAGAAAGTTTAGATACTACTGGTAATAAAATAAGTGGAATTTTAGTAAACGAAACTCAGTTTAACAATATTCCTGAAGGATGGTATAAAGATCAGAATGCTATTTATACAACAAATAAAAATGACATAAGTACACCTGTGCAAACTGTCGTTAAAAAAGAAGTTGTAACTAAAACAACGCCACAACCAATTGTAAAAAAAACACCAAGTACTGTAAATAGTCAACCTAAAGAAAGTACTTCTAATTATTACGAAAAATTTCAACTTTCTGTTGTTAGCGAATACGATCAATTAGTACTTGCGGCAAATCATACGCAAAGTAAGAAGAACGAATTACAGCAAAAATATAGCTTAAACGCTCAACAACTTTCGCAATGGATTACTAAATATGCTAGTTTATTAACTACGGATAAAAATAAATTTACGACTACTGATGTAGGGCTTCCTAAAAAATTTACTCCTGCTTATTATTCAAAATTCAAAAAATCTGCTGTTGACGAATATGAAAAAGCCATATTAAACCCAGCTTATTTACAAAGTAAGAAAGAAGAAATTCAGAAGAAATATAATTTAAATTCTGAACAATTTACACAGTGGATTAATTTACTAGGAAATTCTGCTCTTAAAGCAAAAACAGCACAACCAACTGAAAGTGCAAAAAGTTTTTACGATAAGTTTAAAAAATCGGTAGCAAAAGAATATGAATACTTAGTTTTAAATGCTACTCATTTACAAAGTAAAAAAAGTCAAATACAACAAAAATATAATTTAACAGCTGCGCAACTTAACGAATGGATTAAGAAACATAGCAAGGTTAAAACATTGTAAAAGTAAATTTATAATATCACTTATAAAAAAACCCACATTTTAATAAATGTGGGTTTTTAACTTTTTATATTCTTTTAATTAAGAAGCTGCTCTTAATTTTTTTAATGCTGATTTCGTTATTTTTGCTTCAGCATATTCTTTTGTTACTCTAAGTTCTTTTTCTTCAGAACTTGGCATATCGTACATTGCATCTGTTAAAATAGCTTCACATAACGAGCGCAAACCACGAGCTCCTAATTTATATTCAACCGCTTTGTCTACAATATATTGCAATGCTTCTTCGGTTAATGTAAACTCAACATCATCCATAGAAAACAATTTTGCGTATTGCTTTATAATAGAGTTTTTTGGCTCTGTTAAAATTGCACGCAACGTTTTTGCATCTAAAGGATTCATGTAGCTTAAAACGGGTAAACGCCCTATAATTTCGGGTATTAATCCAAACGATTTTAAATCAGACGGAATAATGTATTGCAATAAATTTTCTTCATCAATTTTATCTTCAGCTACTGATGCAGAATATCCAACGGCTTGCATATTTAATCGTTTGCTGATAATTCTATCGATTCCTGAAAAAGCTCCTCCGGCGATAAATAAAATATCTTTGGTGTTTACTTCTACAAATTTTTGATCTGGATGTTTTCTTCCTCCTTTCGGAGCTACGTTTACAACAGATCCTTCTAATAATTTTAATAATGCTTGCTGAACACCTTCACCAGAAACATCTCTTGTAATAGATGGATTGTCTCCTTTACGAGCTATTTTATCAATTTCATCAATAAAAACAATTCCTCTTTCAGCTTTTTCAACATCGTAATCTGCCGCTTGTAATAAACGACTTAAAATACTTTCAACATCTTCTCCTACATAACCTGCTTGGGTTAAAACAGTCGCATCAACAATAGAAAACGGTACATTTAGCATTTTTGCTATAGTACGCGCTATTAATGTTTTACCTGTACCAGTTTCACCTACTAAAACTATGTTTGATTTTTCTATTTCTACTTCATCCTCTGCGTCTTTGGCTTGCAATAATCTTTTATAGTGATTATATACAGCTACCGACATTCCTCTTTTAGTTGCATCTTGCCCGATAATATATTCATCTAAAAAAGCTTTAATTTCTCTTGGCTTTTTTAGTGTTAAATCTTTAGACAAAGTGCTTGAAATAGCCTCAGCAACTTCTTCCTCTACAATTCCGTGAGCTTGCTCTATACATTTATCACAAATGTGTGCATCCATACCAGCAATTAACAAATCTGTTTCTGGTTTTTTACGTCCACAAAAGGAACATTGTAAGTTTTCTTCTTTCGACATTTTTATAAGATTTAGGCTCTAGGCTTTATGTAGTAGTTTTAAAAAGTTTACTACATATTGCTTATCGCTGAAAGCTAACTATTTATTTTCTTGTTAAAATTTCATCTACCATTCCGTAAGCTTTTGCTTCGTCGGCTTTCATCCAATAATCACGATCAGAATCTGCGTGAACTTTATCAAAAGGTTGCCCAGAATGTTCAGAAATAATATTATATAATTCGGTTTTTAATTTACCGATTTCTTTTACGGTAATTTCCATATCAGATGCCTGTCCTTGCGCTCCACCTAATGGTTGGTGAATCATAATACGAGAATGTGGCAATGCAGATCGTTTTCCTTTTTCACCAGCACACATTAAAACTGCTCCCATAGAAGCTGCCATACCTGTACAAATTGTAGCTACATCTGGCTTAATAAATTGCATGGTATCGTAAATACCTAAACCAGCGTAAACACCACCTCCTGGAGAGTTGATATAAATTGAAATATCTTTATTTGCATCTACACTTTCTAAAAATAATAATTGTGCTTGAATTACATTGGCAACTTGATCGTTAATACCTGTACCTAAAAAGATAATTCTATCCATCATTAAACGAGAAAAAACATCCATTTGTGTAATGTTCATTTGACGTTCTTCCATAATATATGGCGTTAAACTACTAGTTACTTTCCCTAAATATGTACTGTTTATTCCGTGGTGTTTTGTTGCGTATTTTTCAAATTCTTTTCCGTAATCCATTCTAAAATGTTTTTGGTTATAAGCTGTAAATATAAGAACTATTTTGTTAGTGTTTATGGCTAAAAAAACCTGAATTTACATTCAGGTTTTTTATATCAAAATAGTTTAAAACTATTATTTGTATACTTCTTTAATAAAGTCTTCGTAAGAAAGCTCTTTAGCATCAAAACTCATGTTTTCTTTATAAAAAGCTAATAATTTTTGGCTAATTAATTGAGTTTGTAATTTTTGAGCTTCGTCTTGGTTTTGTAAAACTCTACCAGCGATGTCGTTTAATTCTTTTTCTTCTGGATTCATGTTACCAAACTGAGCCATTTGCGAACGGATAAATCCTTTTGCGTAGTCTACTAATTCTGCATAATCAATCTTGATATCGTTATCTCTCATAACTTTCCCTTCGATTAATTGGTAACGTAATCCTTTTTCAGACTTGTTATATTCCTCAACAGCCTCTTCAGCAGTTAATTGTTTTTCGCCTGCTGTTTGCAACCATTTTTGTAAAAATTCAGTAGGTAAATCAAATTTTGTATTTTCTACTAAGTTTTCAGTAATTGCATTTAATAATTGCTGATCTGCTTGTTGTTGAAATTGCTTTTCAGCATCTTCTTTAATTTTATCTTTTAAATCAGATACTGTACTTACACTTCCGTCAGCAAATAATTTATCAAATAATTCTTTATCTAATTCTGCTGCTTCAGTTTCAGTAATTTCTTCAATTGTAAAAGAAACTGCAACATCTAATCCGTGAACATCATCATGAGCAACACCTAAAGCTCCTTGTAATTTATGCTCGTCTTCAAATAAGTTTTTAGTTTTTAACTCTAAAACATCACCTACTTTAGCACCAACAAACTTTTTTAAGTTTGTTTTTCCTTTAATATCTTTTACCGCTATGGTAGCTTTTTTATTGATTTCTTTTTCTTCGTTTACAAAAGTACCAGTTACATTCGCTTCTTCTGTAGCTTCCTCTTTAGAGATCATTTTACCGTAACGAGTTTGAATATTTTCAACCTCTTTATCTAATAAATCATCAGTTGCAACGATGTTATATTGAGTAACTTTATTTTTTGGTTTTAAGTTTACATCAAACTCAGGAGCTAATCCTAATTCGAATTCGAAAGAAAACTTATCAGCATCCCAATTAAAATCGTCTTGAACTCTTGGTAACGGATTTCCTAAAATATCTAACTTTTCTTCTGTTAAATACTTGTTTAACGATTCTTGTAAAAGTTTATTTACTTCATCAATCATTACTGATTTTCCGTATTGCTTTTTTACCATTCCCATTGGTACTTGACCTTTTCTAAATCCTGGAATGTTCGCTGTTTTACGGTAATCGTTTAATTGTTTTGTTACTTGTGCTTGATAATCTTCAGCAACTATATCAACTTTTACCACTGCGTTTAACGCATCTACGTTTTCTTTTGTAATATTCATCTTAAAATCTGTTTCTTTAAAATCGGGTGCAAAATTACTATTTTATTTTATTAGAAGCAAGACATTTACCTTTAAGAGTACACTCTTGCTTTTATCTTTTACTTGCTGATAATCAAAATATTGTTATCAAATTTTATTATTTCATTTTCTTCGTCTTCTTATCATCATCTAATAAAGAAAATAAGAACGATCGGAATATTGACAACAACACACTAAATAACAGTGCTGTAAAAAATCCGTTAACTGCAAAACCTGTTACTAAATTACTTGCAAACAAGATAATTACTGCGTTAATTACAAACAAAAACAAACCCAAAGTTACAATGGTTGCTGGCAATGTAAAAAACACTAATAACGGACGCACAAACATATTTAACAACGAAATAACAACTGCTACAATAACAGCGGTTCCGTAATTTGTAACCACAACTCCTGGTAAAATATTTGCTAAAATGATAACTGCTAAAGCTGTTAACAATAATTTTAAAAATAATTTCATTTCTTTTATTTTTTATAAATTAGAGCGATAATCGTACCAAAAGAATAAAGCTGTTATTTTGACAGGTTTTTAAAATTTACTGTTATTTTATGAATAAGGAAAACCTACAAACTTTTATACAATCAATACTTCCAATATCTTCTGAAAAAGCAAAGTTAATTACCAAAAAATTTGAAGCTGTTAAAATTAAAGATAACATTGATATTTTATTTGAAAACAAAACTCCAAAAGCTACTTTTGTTTTAGAATCTGGTTTTGTTAGATCTTATACTATTGATAGTGATGGGAATGAAATTACAACTAATATTTATGCTCCTTTTTGTTTTGTAAACGATTTTTTATCTTTTTTTAAACAACAACCTAGCAATGAAAGTTTTCAGAGTTTAACAGATTGTGTTTTATGGAAAATGAATTATGATGATGTTCAAGAAAACTTTCATACCATTCCTGAGTTTAGAGAATTTGGTCGAATGATGCTAATTACAAACTACTCTAATTTAAAAGAACGAATGCTTGGTATGATTAAAGATTCTGCTGAAAAAAGGTATTTGAATTTAATAAAACAACAACCCGAAATTATAAAAAAAGTACCTTTAAAAATTTTAGCTTCCTATTTAGGTATTACCGACAGCTCATTAAGTAGAATTAGAAAAGAGATTTCTTTAAAATGATTTAAACTTTCCTGCATACAACAATAAAAATTTAGTTTAGCTCTTAGCTCTTTTTATAACAAACTTAAAACATCATTAAATCATTTAAATTTAACGACAGATGAAATTTAAAATTACATTTCTAATATTTATTATAACATTTACAATTAGTTGTAATAGTAATGATAACATTAATAGTTATCTGGAAAACTCCGATGTAATTCGAGTTAACACAGACTTGTTTATAAATAGCCCAAATGATGATTTCGAAATAATTAACGCTTCGATTAGCAATAACAATCTAAATCTAACCATTGAATATAGTGGTGGATGCGGTAATATTTATTACGACTTAGTAACAAGTGATGATTATTTAGAAACCAGTCCTATTCAAAAAAATATTAGATTAGCTTTTGATGATAAAGATAATTGTGAAGCTGGTATAGAAGTGAAACTATCATTTAATTTAACTCAAATACAGGTTTCAAATAATGATTTAATAATTTTAAATCTTGACAAATGGGATAGTCAAATTGAATATAGTTATTAAGATTAGTGCTTAAGCCCCAAAACTACAACTAAAGTTTATACGAAATTGTTAACCAATCTTTAAAAATCAATTAAAAAAAGTGATAAGTGCTGCATAAAAATCTTTTGGATTTTCAGCATGCAACCAATGACCTGCATTAGCGATTGTTTTTATTATCGAATTAGGAAAGTGCGCATTAATTATCGGCTCTTCATCTACTGAAATATAACCCGAATTTTCACCTTTTAAAAATAAGGTTTCGCCTTCAAAAACAGTAAATGACGGTAATGCTTCGCCTACTTCGTTATTATTTTCGGTTAACGACGTTAAATTAAAACGAAAAGCTAATTCATCCTTTGTTTTTCGATACACGCTTTTTAATAAAAATTGTCGTGTACCAATTTCTGGAATTAAGGTTGCTAGTTTTTCATCTATCAGTTTACGAGAATTTTGAATACTAAAATCAACCGAATTTAAAGCATCTAAAATGTCGTGATGATGCGGCGGATACATTTTTGGAGAAATATCTGCAACAATTAACTTATTTACTTTTTCTGGATATTCAGTAGCAAACAACATTACTGTTTTCCCACCCATAGAATGCCCTAATAAATCAACTTTTTTTAAATTATGATGCGCAATATAATTATATAAATCTGCCACCATCAACTCGTAATTAAATTCATCAGAATGAAAACTACGTCCGTGATTTCTTTGATCTATTAAATGCACCTCAAATCCATCTTCAGCAAGTTTATTTGCATGACTTTTCCAATTATCACCCATACCAAAATAACCGTGTAAAATTAACACTGGTTTTCCCTCGCCTACTATTCTTGAATGTAAAATCTGCATTTTTACTGCAATCTATGTAAATACATATTTACTACGTTTTCTAAACCTAAATACAGTGATTCAGAAATAAGTGCATGTCCAATAGAAACTTCTGCCAAGTTTGGAATATTCTCCTTAAAAAACTTGATATTTTCTAAACTTAAATCATGCCCTGCGTTAACTCCTAACCCTAAATCATGTGCTAAAATTGCAGCATCTGCATATTTTTTTACCGCCAATTTGTTTCCTAAATCGTACTGGGTAGCAAATTCCTCAGTATATAATTCAATTCTGTCAGCACCAGTTTTTGCTGCCGCTTCTATCAACTTTAAATCTGTATCAATAAAAATAGAAGTTCTAATTCCGTTGCTTTTAAACTCAGATATTACCTCTTGTAAATATACTTGATTTTTAACTGTATCCCAACCTGCATTTGAAGTCAGCTGACTCACACTATCTGGCACTAAAGTTACTTGTGTTGGTTTTATATCTAAAACCATTTTAGTAAATTTATCAATCGGATTACCTTCAATATTATATTCAGTAGTTACAATCGACTTTAAATCGTACGCATCTTGATAACGAATATGTCGTTCATCGGGTCTTGGGTGAATTGTAATTCCTTCTGCTCCAAAATGCTGTATATCGGTTGCCACCTGTAATAAATTAGGTGTATCGCCACCTCTAGAATTACGTAATGTTGCAATTTTATTAATATTTACACTTAACTTTGTCATCTCATAAAATTAAGTTACAAAGGTAAATCATTAAAACTTTTTAAACTATATTCGTAGTAATGAATATCAACGATTTTATACTTAAAGAAATTAAAGCTCTTACTTTAAAAAGCACTGTGAAAAGTGCTCAAAAAGTATGTAAAAACCTGCCAATTACACATATTCCTATTGTTGAAAATGGTAAATTAATTGGTTGTTTACCCGAAAGTGATATTCAAACTATTGAAGATAAAAATCAGGAATTAACTGAATATTCTTATTTATTAGACCATTTTTTCACCAATGAAAAAGCCACATTATTAGATGTGCTTGTTTTATTTGCTGATAATGATTGTAATTTAATTCCGGTTTTAAACAAAGAACAGAACTATGTTGGGTATTATGAATTGAGTGATATTTTAGATGCTTTTGCCGACAGTCCTTTTTTACATAATGAAAGCGATACTTTAATCATCAATAAAAACAAAAGTGATTATTCAATGGGCGAAATTGCTCAGATAGTAGAAGCTAGCAACGGAAAACTTTTAGGGTTATATATTTCATCTGAAAACCAAGATGTTATTCAAGTTACTTTAAAGGTAATTACTGATGATATTAATGAAATTATCCAAACATTTAGAAGATATGATTACAATGTAATTACACAACATGAGGATGATTTTTATTTAGAAGAACTAAAAGACAGAGCTTCTTATTTAAAAAAATACTTAGATATGTAATTTACTAATCTATTAAATTAAACATTATTTACATTGAAAAAAGTAGCCATTTACGGTCAAGCTTATACAATTTCTGCAGAGAAAGAAATTAAATTACTGCTAACTACACTCGAAAATAAAAATATTGTTGTTTTTTTTGAAGAGGAATTTTATAATCTACTAGTTAAAAATAAATCTTTAACTAAAAAATATCCTACATACACTCATTTTAATGACTTATCTAGTTCTTTTGACATGATGTTTACCATGGGTGGTGACGGAACATTTTTAAGAGCCGTAACTTATATTCGAGATTTAAACATTCCTATTTTAGGAATTAACACCGGTAGATTAGGTTTTTTAGCTACCGTTCAAAAAAATGAAATTGAAGAAACTGTTGAATTGCTAATAAAAAAAGAATACACCATTCAAGACAGATCTTTACTACAAATAAATACCACACCACAAGCAGCAGGATTTACAGAATTAGATTTTGCCTTAAATGAAATTACCATTGCTCGTAGAAACACTACTTCTATGATTGGCGTAAAAACGTATTTAAACGAAGAATATCTTACCAACTATTGGGCTGATGGCTTAATCATTTCAACACCAACAGGCTCTACAGGTTACTCTTTAAGCTGTAACGGCCCTGTAATTTTACCCGATTCTAAAAGTTTTGTAATTACACCTATTGCTCCGCATAATTTAAATGCAAGACCCATGGTAATACCAGACAACACTACTATTCAACTAGAAGTTAGCGCGCGTGAAAAAGATTACTTAATTTCTTTAGACTCTCGTATTACAACGGTTCCTTTAGGCACTAAAATCAAAATACAAAAAACTTCTTTTAATATAAAATGTATTTTACTACATCAGCAATCCTTTTTAAAAACACTAAGAGGCAAACTTTTATGGGGAGAAGACACTCGTAACGAATCTTTATAATATTAAGTTTATCACAATAAATCCTTTAAAAAAAAGTTAATCAAAAAGACAGATTATTAACTTTTTAAAGCAAATTCATTTCCCTATATTTGCACGCTATTTTTTATAATGAAGAAACTTTTTATATTCATAATATTTGCTTTAACAGCAACAATAACACAGGCACAAACTCACGAAGTTGGTGTTTTTGTTGGAGGCACTAATTACAGTGGAGATATTGGTAAAACAAACTACCTATATCCTAATGAAGTTGGTGGCGGATTGGTATATAAATACAACTTAAACCCTAGAATAGCTTTAAGAGGAACTTATACTTACATCCCTGTTTCTGGAGATGATAAAGATGCTGAGAATAAATTTCGCCAAAACAGAGGGAATAATTTCTCAAATAACATTCATGAATTTGCAGTTGGGGTAGAATTTAACTTTTTTGATTATAATATAAGCGATTACAAAACCACCTTTACACCATACATACTTGCTGAAATTGCTGCTTTTAACTACTCAAGTCCTGTAGAATTAACTAGCGCAAATACCGTTCGTTTAAAAAATAGCTTTTCGTACTCTTTACCTGTTGGTATTGGTATTAAAGGAAGATTAGACGATCATTTGGCAATTGCTTTTGAAACCGGAGTTCGTTTTACATTAGTAGATGATATTGATTTTACAACAGATAAAATAAATAATTTAAATTTTGGAGGAACAGGAAATGACTGGTATATGTTTACCGGTATTTCAATCGTTTATTCCTTCGGAAGACCTCCTTGTTATAAAGGATTAGCAGAATAAATATGGATAAAAAACTACAAAGCATTAACTTAGAAAAAGTTCCAAATCATATTGCCGTTATTATGGATGGTAATGGTAGATGGGCTAAAGGAAAAGGAATGCAACGAGTTTTTGGTCATAAAAATGCATTAACAGCCATTAGAGAAACTGCAGATACAGCTTCAGAAATTGGCGTTAAGTTTATTACACTTTATGCTTTTTCTACCGAAAACTGGAACAGACCAAAATTAGAAGTAGACGCTTTAATGAGTTTACTAGTAAATACGCTAAAAAAAGAACTTCCAGAATTTCAACGTAAAAATGTAAAAGTTAATGCCATTGGTAATATTGAAAGCTTGCCAAAAAATGCGCAAAAAATTTTAGGTAAAGTAATTAGCGAAACAAAAAACAACACAAAAATTACTTTAACCTTTGCCTTAAGTTACGGTTCGAGAGAAGAAATTGTTAACACTATTAGAAACATATCTAAAAAAGTTGTTAATAAAGAGCTAGATATTGAAAAAATAGACGAAAAAATTATAAATAACCATTTATATACATTTAATTTGCCCGACGTTGATTTAATGATACGTACAAGTGGCGAACAAAGAATCAGTAATTTTTTACTTTGGCAAATAGCTTATGCCGAATTATATTTTACAGAGGTATTATGGCCAGATTTTAGAAGAGAAAATCTTTTTGACGCCGTTATAGATTATCAAAACAGAGAAAGAAGATTTGGAAAAACAAGTGAACAGATTGAGACCAATGAATAAATATTCTTATTTAGTAGTATTTTTAATCGCTTTTTTAACAGCGAATACACAAGCACAAAACACCATAACTAAAGATAGTACTGCTACAAGCAACGTTATTCCTTACAAAAAAGGAACTCAATACATACTTGGCGGAATTACAGTTACTGGTTTACAAAAATTTAGCGAACAAACCATTAGAGTTTACACTGGTTTGGTTGATGGACAATCTATTAAATTACCTGGAGACAAACTTACTAGTGCTATTAAAAAGCTTTATGAAAGTAAACAATTTAGCGAAGTAGATGTTTATTTATCTAAAAAAGATGGCGAAACCGTTTATCTTTTATTTGATGTTACTGAACTTCCTCAATTAAGTGACGTACGTTTTTCTGGGATAAAAAAATCTAAAGCTAGAGATATTAAAAAAGAAACCGAGCTTAAAAAAGGAGTGATGGTTACTGAAAATTTAATTATTACCACTCGAAATTATATTAAAAAGAAATATACTGACAAAGGTTTTCTAAAAACTAAAGTTTCTTTAAATACTAAAAAAGACACTTCTGATATTAACACTGTTAGCATGGATATTTTTGTTGACAAAGGGAAACGTATTAAAATTAAACAGATTAATTTCATTGGTAACAAAGCTTTGTCTAGCACGTCTTTACGTGGTATTATGAAAAATACGAAACGTAAAGTTTTAGGGCGTTTTTGGAAATCATCAAAATATATCTCTGATGATTTTAAAGAAGATTTAGAAGGTATTCTTGAAAAATATAGTGAAAAAGGGTATCGAGATGCTCGTATTTTATCTGATAAATTTACTTGGAATAACGACAATACGATTAATATAGAAATAGCATTAGAAGAAGGACGTCAATATCGTTTTAAAGAAATAAAATTTGTAGGTAACAAAAAATATTCTGATGAGTTTTTACAAAACATCGTTCGTATTGACGAAGGTGATGTTTATAATGGTAAAGTATTAAAAGAACGTATTTCTGGAGACGGAACACCTTCTTCTCAAGATATTCAAACCCTATACCACAACAATGGATACTTGTTTTCTCAAGTAAATGCTATTGAAACCAAAGTAAGCAACGATTCAATTACTGTTGAAGTCCGTATTCGTGAAGACGAACAAGCTACTATTAAAAAAGTTACCGTAGCAGGAAATGAAAAAACAAACGATCATGTTATTTATAGAGAATTACGTGTAAAACCAGGTGACTTATTTAGTAGACAAAACATTATTCGTTCTATTCGTGAAATTGGTCAATTAGGTTTTTTTGATGCAAATGTAACTCCAGATGTAAAACCAGATTACCAAAACAAAACTGCAGATATTGATTTTTCTGTAGTAGAAAAAGGAGGAAGTCAAATAGAACTACAAGGTGGTTATGGTGGTGGATCTTTTATTGGTACACTGGGATTATCTTTTAACAATTTTTCTTTTAGAAATATATTTAACAAAGAAGCATATCAACCATTACCAATGGGAGATGGTCAAAAGCTTTCACTTCGTTTACAAACAAGTAGAACCTATAATACTTACAGTTTTTCATTTACCGAACCTTGGTTAGGTGGTAAAAAACCACAATCATTATCTTTTTCTATTTATTTATCTAATCAATACAGATACGACTATATTACAAACTCTGTAGATAAAGACCAAAGTTTAAGTATACTAGGAGCTTCTATTGGTTTAGGAAAACGTTTAAATTGGCCAGATGATTACTTTTCAATGGCACAAAACATAAGTTACCAAAGAATAGACTTACAAAACTACGGATACCGAGTAGGATCTTCTAATGATTTAATGAGTCAAGGAGACCTAAATAACTTAGCATATACAATTGCTTTAAGTCGTAATTCTGCAGGGCCTAGTTTAATATTTCCAACTTATGGTTCAGACTTTTCACTTACAGGAAAAGCAACTTTTCCTTACTCTTTAGTAAACGGAAAAGATTATACAGAGCAAAAAAACCCGACCAATCAAGAAAGGCAAGATTATTTAGCTGATAAATACAATTGGTTAGAATACTATAAAATTACTGCAAAAGGAAAGTGGTATACTGAATTAGCTAAAAAATTAGTATTAATGTCTAATTTTGAAATGGGATATTTAGGTTCATATAATGACGAATTAGGATTAACACCTGTTGAAAGATATTTTGTAGGAGGAGATGGTATTGCTCAAGGTCAATTAGATGGTAGAGAAACAATAGGTTTAAGAGGTTATGAAAACAACCGATTATCATCTATTGATGGTGGCTCAATTTATAATAAATTCCAGATGGAATTACGCTATTCTATTACAGATAAACCTTCAGCATCTATTTATACCGTAGGATTTTTAGAAGCAGGTAATTCTTATGACAATTTTAGCGACTTTAATCCGTTTCAATTAAAGCGTTCAGCTGGATTAGGTATACGTATATTTATGCCTGCCTTTGGTTTACTTGGTATCGATTTCGCTCATGGTTTTGATAATTTACCTGGAACTACCGAAAAATCTGGTTGGCAAACACATTTTATTATTGGAAGACAGTTCTAAAACCATACATTTGTGATGTGTCTGGTTTTTTGGCACGGTTTTTTCTAAACACATTATAGCAAGATGAAAAAAATCATTTTATCAATCGTTCTTTTATTTATTACTAGCAATATCATTGCACAAAAAGGTCAACGTATAGCATATATTGATATGGAATATATTCTTCAAAATATCCCAGAATATTTAGAAGCTCAAAATTCTTTAGATGCCAAAGTTGAAAAATGGAAAACTAAATTAGATAAAGAAAAAAGAGCTATAGAAGTTTTAAAAACTGACCTAACTAATGAAAAGGCAATTTTAACTAAAGATTTAATTGATGAACGTGAAGAAGACATCACTATTAAAAGAGAAGCTTTACGTAGATTAGAATCATTATATTTTGGTCCGAAAGGAGATATGTATAATTTAAGAAAACAGTTAATAAAACCTATTCAAGACCAAGTTTATAGTGCAATACAAAATATTGCTTCAAGAAAAAAATATGATTTTGTTTTTGATAAATCTGGTGAGTTAGTCATGTTATATTCCAATAAAAAACACGATATTAGCGACCTTGTTGTTAAAATGATTAATATTGATCAAAAAAGACAAGAAAAAAAGGATAAAATTGCAGCTAAAAAAGCATTGTTAAAAAACGAAGGTTTAACCGATGCTCAAAAAGAAAAAGCAGCTCAAAAAGAAGCAATCAAAAAGAAAAAACAAGCAGATCGATTAACTAAGATTAAACAAATAGAAGAAAAAAGACAAGCTAAATTAAGAGAGAGAGCTGAAAAAAGAAAACTATTAAAAGAAAAGAAAGATGCCTTAAGAAAAGCACAAGAAGACGCTAAGAAAAAGGCCGCTGAAGAACAGAGTAAATAAATCAAGAATAAAGAACATAAATTAAATTAAAACAAAGATGAAACATTTTAAAACCTTATTATTAGTTGCAATTTTTACAATTGGATTAGGTAGTGTGGCAAATGCACAAAAAACGGCACATATAAATACAGATAAATTATTATCTGAAATGCCAGCAACTAAACAAATGAAGGCTGAATTAGAGAAGTTAAGTAAAACTTACCGTGACGATATTGAAGCGATGGTTAAAAAACTGCAAGCAAAAGTTAAAAAATACGATGCAGAAGGAAAAAGCCAAACACAAGAAGTAAACCAAAAAAGAGCTATCGAGGTTCAACAAGATAGACAAAAAATTGGTCAAGCTGAACAGGCTGCTAGCCAAGAAATGCAAAAAAAATATCAAGAAAAAACACTTCCTATCTTAAAAAAAGCTGAACAAGCTATTAAAGATGTTGCTGCTGCAAAAGGAATTATTTACGTATTTGATTCTGCCGCTGGTAAAGGATTAATCGTTTTTGAAAAAGGTGAAGATATTTATGGTGCTGTAAAAGCTAAATTAGGTTTCTAATTAAACCTTTAAAATATTTTATAAAAAATCCTGCTGAATTCAGCAGGATTTTTATTTTTGTTATATATGATAAATAAACAACAACCTATAGGTATTTTTGATTCTGGTATTGGCGGTACATCTATTTGGAAAGAAATTAACGCACTTTTACCAAATGAGGATACTATTTATTTATCTGACAGTAAAAATGCGCCTTATGGGCAAAAATCAAAAGAAGAAATTCTTGAGTTATCAATTAAAAACACCGAGTTTTTAATAAAAAAAGGTTGTAAAATTATTGTTGTTGCTTGTAATACTGCAACAACCAATGCTATTGAATATTTAAGAAGTAATTATAAAATTCCTTTTATTGGTATAGAGCCTGCTATTAAGTCGGCATCAATACAAACTACCACGAAAACCATTGGTATTTTAGCAACAAAAGGAACACTTAACAGTCAGCTATTCGAAAAAACTTCGGCAACAATTAACAACACTGTTAAAATTATTGAGCAAGTAGGTAATGGCTTAGTTGAACTTATTGAAAACGGAAAAATGTATTCGCCTGAAATGACTAATTTATTAGAAAAACATTTAAACACAATGTTGTCATCTAAATGCGACTGTATTGTATTGGGTTGTACTCATTATCCGTATTTAATACCACAGATAAAAGAAATTACAGGAAATACTATTAAAATTATCGATTCTGGTGAAGCTGTTGCTAAACAAACTAAAAATATTTTGGCAGCACACAATTTACTTTCTACATCAAAAAACAAAAATTCTAGTATTTTTTACATCAATAAAGAAAAAAATGTTTTGACTAATATCTTAAAAGACTATGCTGATTTAACTATTAACTTTTTAGATTTTTAAAAACTTCCGTTTATATTCGGACAAGCAGAACCTCTACGTTTTTTACATAAAACATTAATACCAAAAGAAATTTGGTGAAAACCTCCGTTAGAAAAAACCACATCACCGCTTTGTTGTGTATAAGTATAAGCAAACATTAAGTTTTTATAGTTAACACCAACTATTGGCGTTACATAATGTGCATCACCAAAAGCACTACTATCAAAACTTCTTCTGTAAGATAATGCTGCCCATAACTGAGCAGTTTCTAGTTGTTTATATACTTTAAAATTTAAATCACCAATTTTTTCTCCAGTCTCATCTTTGTACTGAAACATTACTGATGGCTCAAACTGTAATTTATCTTCATCTCCAAAAAAGTAACCCGCTCCTAAAATGTAATTTCTTAAATTAAGAGATTCAAAATCGGGGTTTAAGTCATTTTTTGCTGATAACATAATATTTTTAACTGTAAAATATGATGATAATCCTTTATGATGATATGCCATACCAAAATCGGCATTGAAATAAAAATCACTATCAATTATTTGGCTAACTGTTGGGTCGTTTACAAACCTTCTTTGATCAACTTCATTCTGCACAACAGACATTGACAAACCAAATGACAGTTGCTTAAACAAGTTTTCGTTACCCAAATTTAAGTGATATGTATAAGTACCTTGAAATCCTTTTTGAGAATGGTAACCATTTTTATCATTAAAAAGAATAAACCCGTATCCTGCATTAGAATTTTCATTAAATTTAGCATGAAAACTTGCTGTTTGTAATGACGGAGCATCTTTTACACCAATCCATTGCTGGCGTGCTGTAAAACGTATTTTACCGCAATCTCCAATACCAGCTGCGGTTGGATGCAATAAATACACATTATCCGATAAATAATCTGCATAAATAGGTAATGTTTCTTGTGCGTAACCTTTTATTATAAAGGTTAAAAAAAACAACACTGTAATTCTTTTCATATTTTTTAATTGATAAATAGCTACCAAAGATAGCCAAGAGAAATAAGAAACCTTGTTAATTTTAAAAAAACTAAACTTATTATTCATTTTTTAACATCTTAATAATTTAATCGATAATTAGACGGGGTTCTACCTTTCAATTCTTTAAATTTTCTATTAAAATTCGAAATGTTTTTAAATCCCGATTTTTCTGAAACTTCAATAATTGAATACTCTTTATTTTTTAACAACTTACAAGCCGTTTCTATTCTTAGCTCATTTAAAAAAGTAAAAAAAGTTTTATTTGTTCTTTGCTTAAAATACCTGCAAAAAGCATTAGCAGTCATGTTAGCAACATCTGCTATATCTTCTAACTCAATTTTTTTAGTAAAATTGCTTAATGTATAATCCATAACATCTCTCATTCTTTTCCCTTCGTTATCTGAATACATTTTTTCGTCTAAAAATGATGAAAGAAGTTTTGTTTCAGAATCAACAATAATGTCTATTATCTTAATAAAAACAATAAACTTTAATAAATCCCTACTTTTTTTAAGTTTAAAAAACAATTTTCTTATTTTTTTGGTGTTAGACAGCAACCTAAAACTGTTTTTAGCAGCTGTAAAAAAAGGCATCACTTCTTTAAAATCGTCCAACTCAAAAAAAAAGGTTCCAAATGATTGTTTTGTAAAAAATAACGACATCATAAACGATTCTTTAATTACTGAAGTATCACTTTTAAAAACGTGTGGTTGATTACCTGCAATTACTAAAATATCGTCGGATTTATATTCGTTTACAGTATCTCCTACTATTAAAGTTCCTTCTCCTTTAACAATATAACAAAGCTGAATTTCTTCGTGTTGATGTAATTTATCATAAAAAAAAACTTCTTTATCTTCTTGATAAATTAATCCTAAATTTTTAGTCTTAGGTATTTTAAAAGGTAAAACTTTCATATAACAGTATTTTACACAAATCTATAATATACTACCTAAATAAATATAAAAAATAGATTATAATGTTAAAATAATACAATCATAAGGTAATAATTAACAAATAAACTCTAAAAATCGAATATAACTTTGCCCTAAAAAAACAAAATGAGTATAAATTGGAAAGGCGTTATGCCGGCAGTAACTACAAAATTTACAAATAAAGACACTTTAGATTTAAAGATGTTTGAGGTAAATATTAAGGCGCAATTAGATGCTGGAGTTCATGGAATTGTTTTAGGCGGAACATTAGGTGAAGCAAGTACTTTATCTAACGATGAAAAAAGAACACTTACCAAAACAACAGTTAGTTTTGTTGATAAAAAAGTACCTGTATTAATAAATATTGCGGAACAAACTACTAAATCGGCAATTATAGCAGCGCAACAAGCTGAAGATGATGGTGCAATGGGTTTAATGATGCTGCCGCCGATGCGTTATACCGCTGGCGACAGAGAAACTGTTGAATATTTTAAAGCTGTAGCAAATAATACATCTTTACCTATTATGGTGTACAATAACCCTGTAGATTATAAGGTTGAAGTTACCTTAAATATGTTTGACGAACTGCTAAAATGTAATAATATTGAAGCTGTAAAAGAATCTACCAGAGATATTTCTAACGTAACAAGAATTAAAAATCGTTTTGGTGATCGATTAAAAATTATGACAGGTGTTGACACCTTGGCTTTAGAAAGTTTATTAATGGGAGCTGACGGATGGGTTGCTGGTTTGGTATGCGCTTTTCCAAAAGAAACAGTGGCTATTTATGAGCTTCAAAAAGCAGGAAAAATTAAAGAAGCTTTAGCTATTTACCGATGGTTTTTACCTTTGTTAGAATTAGATATAAATTCTAAATTAGTACAAAATATAAAATTAGCTGAAGTTGCTACAGGTATTGGTACCGAAAATGTACGCGCACCACGTTTACCACTAATAGGTGAGGAAAGAAACCATGTTTTAAATATTATTGAAACAGGATTAAAAAACAGACCAACTTTACCTGATTATAAAAACTTGTAAAATGATGACAGGAAAAAATTATATAGGAAATCAATTATCTGCCTTAGGCAATACAACTTACCAAACTTTTAACCCTGAATTAAACAAAAAAAATAGCCTCACTTTTACCGAAGCAACCTCACAAGAAATTGATAAAGCAGTTTCTTTAGCTTCTGATGCTTTTAATAAATTCAAAACTATTTCTGGAAAAAGAAAGGCTGATTTTTTAAATGCTATCGCAGATGAAATTTTAGCTTTAGATGATAACTTAATACAAATGTATTGCTCTGAAACTGGATTGCCAGAAGGAAGAGCCAAAGGAGAACGAGGAAGAACCGTTTTTCAACTCCGTTCTTTTGCCGATTTAGTTTCTAATGGATCTTGGGTTAATGCCACAATAGATACTGCACAACCCGATAGAGAACCAATGCCAAAACCAGACATTCGTAAAATGAACATTCCTTTAGGACCAATAGTTGTTTTTGGTGCTAGTAATTTTCCGTTAGCTTATTCAACCGCAGGTGGTGATACTACTGCTGCACTTGCCGCTGGTTGCCCAGTAATTGTAAAATCGCACCCAATGCATGCTGGTACAGGAGAATTAATTGCAACTGCGATAATAAAAGCCGCAGAAAAAACAGGAATGCCAAACGGAGTTTTCTCAAACTTAAATTCAAGCGGAATAGCAGTTGGTCAACAATTAGTTGGCCACCCAAAAGTTAAAGCTGTTGGTTTTACAGGAAGTATTAAAGGCGGTAGAGCTTTGTTAGATTTAGCATCAAAACGAGCAGAACCAATTCCAGTTTTTGCTGAAATGGGGAGTATAAATCCTGTAATTATTTTTCCGGAAGCATTAAAAAATAGAGCTCAAAATTTAGCCACTATTTATGCGAATTCAATTACCATGGGAACAGGGCAATTTTGCACAAATCCGGGTTTAATATTAGGGATTAAAGGAGCAGATTTAACACATTTCACAAATCAATTAGCTAAAAATATTGTGGCTACAAATCCGTCATGTATGCTACATCCAAATATTGTTAAAGCGTATCAAAAAAATAAAGAAATCGCTGTTAATCAAAAAGGGTTAACTATTGTTGGTAATTATCAAAAAGAGATTCCAAAAAATTATGCTTCTCAAATAATTACAACCGTAAAAGGAAGTACATTTTTAGAAAACCCAACATTACATCAAGAAGTATTTGGTCCTTTTTCAATGATTGTGCAATGTGACGATGAAGCGCAACTAGAACAAATTATTATGAAATTAGAAGGACAATTAACAGGTACTCTTATTTCTGATGACAATGAAATTGCCAAATACCCTAAAATAATTGCAGCTTTACAAAACAGAGTGGGACGAATTATTTTTAACGGTGTGCCAACTGGTGTAGAAGTTTGCCCATCAATGGTTCATGGTGGTCCATATCCTGCATCAACAGACAGTCGTTTTACAGCCGTTGGAACTCAATCAATTAAACGTTGGGTAAGACCATTTAGTTATCAAGATTGGCCAAACGAGTTGTTGCCTTGCGAATTAAAAAATGAAAATCCGTTACATATTTTACGTACTGTTAACAATAGCCTTACAAAAGAACAAATACATTAACAAAAATTAACATTTTCTTTAGGATATCAAAAAAACTAAATATTATCTTTGATTAAGCTAAAGAAATTGAAAACAAAGCCAGCTTCGTCTTTCTTGATTAGAGAAATTTTTGAAGGGTTTTTTCCATAAAAGGATACAAGCTGGCGATTCAATTTAGCATGAAAAAAACTTTTTTTTGCGTAGATGCTCATACTTGTGGAAATCCTGTAAGACTTATTGCAGGTGGTAGCCCAAACTTAATTGGTGCTAATATGAGTGAAAAACGTCAGCATTTTTTAAAAGAATACGATTGGATTCGTAAAGGATTAATGTTTGAACCTCGTGGTCATGATATGATGAGCGGATCTATGTTGTTTCCGCCTCACAATCCTCAAAATGATTTTGCCATTTTATTTATCGAAACCTCAGGTTGTTTACCTATGTGTGGTCACGGAACCATTGGCACCGTTACGATTGCTATTGAAGAAGGTTTAATAACTCCTAAAAATCCAGGGAAAATTAAAATGGAAGCCCCAGCTGGTTTGGTAGAAATTGAATATCAACAAACTGGCGAAAAAGTAGATTGGGTAAAACTTGTAAATGTAAAAAGTTATTTAGCTGCCGAAAATTTAACCATCAACTGTCCTGAATTAGGAAATATTACTTTTGATGTTGCTTACGGAGGAAATTATTACGCCATCATAGATCCACAAAAAAACTTTTCGGGTGTACATGATTTTTCAGCATCAAAAATTATACAGTATTCACAAATTGTTCGAAATCGTATTAACAAAAAATATCCTGATATGTTTATTCATCCTGAGGATGATACCATTAGAGATGTAACTCATTTGTTATGGACAGGAAACCCGATTAACCCAAAATCATCAGGAAGAAATGCCGTTTTTTATGGCGATAAAGCTATTGACAGAAGCCCTTGTGGTACAGGAACCTCAGCACGTTTAGCACAATTGTACGCTAAAGGAAAACTACAATTAGGCGAAGATTTTATTCATGAAAGTTTTATTGGAAGCACTTTTATTGGTAAAGTAGAAAAAGAAACAACATTAAATGGCAAACCTGCCATTATACCAAGTATTAAAGGTTGGGCAAAGGTATTTGGATACAATAATATTATTATTAATGATAAAGATGATCCGTATGCATACGGATTTCAGGTAATTTAATTCTAAAAATCAATGTATTTATATGTCTAAAAAAATATTAATTATTGGTGGCGGAATTATTGGTTTGTGTAGCGCTTATTATCTTCAAAAAAAAGGTCATAAGGTTACAGTTATCGATAAATCGGATTTTTCATCTGGTGCTTCTTTTGTAAATGCCGGAATAATTACTCCTAGCCACATAATTTCTTTGGCCGCACCAGGGATGATTAACAAAGGCATTAAATGGATGCTAAATTCCACGAGTCCTTTTTCGATAAAACCTCGTTTAGATTTAGATTTTTTAAAATGGTCGTTATTGTTTAAAAAATCATCGACCTATAAAAAAGTAGCTTCTTCAATTCCTGTTATAAAAAACATTAATTTGTTAAGTAAAGATTTGTATGAAGAGATGAAAGCTTCGAGTGATTTTAGTTTTTTTTATCAACATAAAGGTTTATTAATGTATTACAAAACCGACAAAGCAGGAGAAGAAGAATGGAATACGGGAAAAGTTGCAATTGAAGAAGGCTTAAAGGTTGAACTTTTAACAAAAAAAGAAGTTCAAAAATTAGAACCTAATGTGAATTTAAATATTAAAGGCGCAGTTTATTATCATTCTGATGCTCACATGTGTCCGAATGATTTTATGCTTCAAATAAAAAAATATTTAGAAAATAGCGGGGTAACATTTTTAACAAAAGAAGAAGTTACTGCTATTCATATAGCAGCTAATAAAGTAAGCGCTATAAAAACCAGTAAACAAGAGTTATTTGCTGATGAAGTTGTTATTGCTGCAGGTTCTTGGTCTCAAAAACTAGCAAAAAAACTAAACACAACAATTCCCATACAAGCAGGTAAAGGTTATCGAATTAATGTTAACCAAAAAACAGGCATTAAAATACCAGCTATTTTAACAGAAGCTAAAGTTGCGGTAACGCCAATGGATGGTTTTACGCGATTTGCAGGAACTATGGAAATAGGCGGATTAAATAATCAAATAAACACTGCTCGGGTAAAAAAAATTGCTAAAGCCGGAGAAAATTATTACACAAATTTACATATTAATCAGCATGAAATAAATAATGCCGATAGCGGTTTACGTCCTTGCTCTCCTGACGGATTGCCTTATATTGGTCGTTTATCAAAAATTAAAAATATAACTATCGCAACTGGACATGCAATGATGGGCTGGAGCTTAGGACCAGCTACTGGTAAATTAGTTTCTGAAATTATATCCGAAGAAAAAACTAGTTTAGATATTAGTCCTTTTAATCCAGATAGGTTTAGTTAAATAAAAAACACTTTAGAAATTTCTAAAGTGTTTTTTATTTAATTATTTTTTAAAGTTAGAAATACCTTTTTCTAACCAATTGTAATATTCTGATGCATCTGGAGTGTACGCAGCGGGGTCAATTAAATTAGATTCATCATGTGCCATTAATACATAAAACGGTTGCGAATTTGCTTTGTATTTTATGGTTTGTAACTCACTCCATTTTTGACCTATATATTTTAGCTTTTTACCTGGATTTAATTTTGATTCTACAACCTCATCATCCTTTAAAGCTCTTTTATCATCAACATATAATGAGATTAAAACTACTTTATTTTTTAAAACATCTAAAACCTTAGGTTTAACCCAAACATTTTGTTCCATTTTACGACAATTAACACAAGCATGCCCTGTAAAATCAATCATTACCGGTTTGCCAACTTTTTTGGCGTAAGCAAGTCCTTTATCATAATCGTGAAAAGAAATAATATCATGAGGCGGCATTAAATGCGCTCCTTCTGGCAAACCATTATTATGTGTATTTGCATCGTTGCTAGAAATAGCAACTGTATTTTGCTTTGTGTACCCTACTCCGTAAGGAGATTCGCTATAATGTTGTGGTGGTGGAAAAGCAGAAATTAAATTTAAAGGCGCTCCCCACATACCTGGCAACATATAAATTGTAAATGATGCCACTACTAAACCTAAACTTAACCTACCTACCGAAATATGATTTTGTGGACTATCGTGTGGTAATTGAATTTTACCCAATAAATACAATGCTAAAGCTCCGAATATTGCTATCCAAATAGCGATAAAAACCTCTCTTTCTAATAAATGCAATTGTAAAACTAAATCGGCATTTGATAAAAATTTAAAAGCTAATGCTAACTCTAAAAATCCTAAAACAACTTTTACTGTATTTAGCCATCCACCAGATTTTGGTAATGAATTTAACCATCCCGGAAAAGCTGCGAATAAAGCAAATGGCAATGCAATTGCTAACGAAAAACCTAACATCCCTACAATTGGAGCTAAACCACCTTTTGATGCAGCTTCTACCAATAAAGTTCCTACAATTGGTCCTGTACAAGAAAACGAAACAATTGCTAAGGCTAATGCCATAAAAAAGATACCAATTAGCCCTCCTCTATCTGCTTGAGAATCTACTTTAGTTGCCCAAGAACTTGGTAAAGTAATTTCGAAAGCTCCTAAAAAAGAAACGGCAAATATTATTAAGATTAAAAAGAATGCGATGTTAAACCAAACGTTAGTTGACAAGGCATTTAACGCATCTGCACCAAAAACACCTGTTACAACGGTGCCTAATAAAACATAAATTCCTATGATTGATACTCCGTAGATAATCGCATTTTTAATTCCCTTAGCCTTACTTTTACTTTGTTTGGTAAAAAAACTTACCGTCATCGGAATCATCGGAAAAACACATGGTGTTAACAAAGCTGCAAATCCTGATAAAAAGGCTATAAAAAAGATTGCTATTAGCCCTTTTTTATCTTTCTTTTTTGTGGATTTATCAACTTTTGCAACACTTTTATTTTTTGATATTGCTTTGTTTAATTTAAAAACTAAATCAATTTCTTTTGGAGGTAAACATTGCTCATCAGTACAAGCAATAAACTCAACAAAAGCATTAACCTCGTTAATATTAGCATCTATTAAATCTATTTCTTGTTCAAAAACAGCTTTGTGAGCAAACGATTTAATGCTCATTCCTGCTTCATTAAAAAGTTTTGTAAATTTAATTTTACCTTTAGGTTCTTTAGTATTTCCTACTAATTTAATTTTACCGCCATTATCATCAAAAGTAAAAGTAGTTGGTATTGGCCCTCCTTTAGGAACTTCTTGAGAGTATAAACTCCAAGTATTTTCAATACTAGCTTCAGCAATCAATTTATATTTTGATTCAGAAATTTTTTCAACTTTCGTTTTCCATTTAATGGGGTTAAATACCTGAGCTGAGGTTGTTAAATTTATTAATAAACCTAAAAAAAGTAGTACTGTTTTTTTCATTTTAATTTTATTAATCTTAATTAACCGAAAAAGATAAATCTATTTCTTTTGGAGGCAAACAATTAGCGCCCGAGCAAACCATATACTCCACCGTTCCGTTTATTACAAACTTCTCATTTGTTTTTAATCTGATACGTTGTTTAAATACCGCTTTTGTATCAAAATACTTAATGCGCATTTCAAACACCTCATCATCTACAACAACGCCTTCATCTTCTTTGGTATTTCCTTTTTTTAGGTAACGTTGATCTCCTGTAAAAGAAAATAATGTTGGTATCGGACCTCCTTTAGGTATTTCTTGCGAATAAATATGCCACTCATCATCTAATGTAGCTGTTGCGATTAATTCACTTTCTTTATCTGATATTTTTTTTACACTTGTTGTCCATTTTACGGGATTGTGAATTTGTCCGTAAGACATAAAACTTAAAGTAAAGATTAAGATTGCGATTAATTTCCTCATTTTTATATAATTAAAACTATTATTCTATTTTTTGTAAAAATAGCATCTTTCTTTATTAAATCAACAACAATAAAAAAAATTAATTTTTTTACATAAAAAAAAGAGTAACCATTGCTGATTACTCTTGTTGTAGCGGGAACTGGACTCGAACCAGTGACCTTCGGGTTATGAGCCCGACGAGCTACCTACTGCTCTATCCCGCGATTTGCGGTTGCAAATATACCGCTTTTTATTCTTTAACTCCTAATAAAACTTACATTATTATTGTTTCTTGTAAAATATATTTTAATTAAGTGAGTTTTTTTAAGCTTGAGCTTCTTTTTCCATATCTATAATATGAGCAACCGTTTTTACTAATCTGTCGTGTTTTTTTACAAACGGATTTGTTTTATCCCATACATAACCTGCTAATACAGCACATATTTGTTTTTTTATCTCTGGATTTTCTGGCTTATGAAAAAACAACTTCTGAAGATTTCCTGTGTACCATTCTTTTACATAAGTTGCAAAAACATTAACTCCCTCTTTAATGTATTCTGAATACTCGGTTTCCCAATTTACATTATTTCCTTCTAATTCTTTTACAATTAATTTAGCTGCAAGTAGTGCAGATTCTGTTGCAAAAGTTACCCCTGAAGAAAACACTGGATCTAAAAACTCTGCACTATTACCTGTTAGCACATAACCTTTACCATACAGTTTTGTTACCGACTTCGAATAATTTTTTATTTCGATGGGATTAAACAAAAAATCAACTTCATTAAATCTATCATAATAATAATCTGAAAGAGTTAACATTTTAGATAATTTTTCTGAGGTATTACCTTTATACGACGCTATTAATTCGGTTGGACCAACAAAGCCTATACTTGTTGTTCCGTTAGAAAAAGGAATAACCCAAAACCAAGTTCTGGTATCAATTACATCAAATGTTATGCGGGTACCTTCCCATCCATCAGGTCTTTTTATATCTTTTACATGTGTAAAAATAGATGACTGATTTAATAAGGTTGATGGTTTTTCTAAATTTAAAATCCTTGGTAAAACCCTACCATAACCACTAGAATCAATAATGTATTTTGCTACTACTTTGTTTTGTTTACCATTTTTATCTTTTATTGTCGTTATAGATGTTCCGTTCTCATTAAAAACTACATCTGTAACCTCTTTCTCAAAATCAAAATTCACGCCTCTTTTAGTAAGCTCTTCCACCAAAGTGTTGTCAAAATCTGCACGAGGAACTTGCCATGTCCAATCCCAACCTTTGGTATGTTTTTTACTAAAATCAAAATTACAAACCTCATCGCCTCTTAAAAATCTTGCTCCGTTTTTAACTTCAAAATTTTGTTTTTTTAAACACGCTAATAAATCTACCTCTTCAAAATGATCCATACATCTTGGCAACAAGCTTTCGCCAATAACAAATCTTGGAAATTTATTTTTTTCAACAACTTTTACATTACATCCTTTTTTATGTAAATAAGACGCTGCTACGCAACCCGATGGTCCTGCTCCAATAATTAATACATCCACATTTTTCATCACTCACAATTTTTATGGCAAAAACCATTTATTATTCTAAATTTGTACTTCAAAATAACTACTTTAAGTTTAGTTATTAAAATATATTTTTAAATATTACGAATACTTTATAAATGCTAAAATTAAGTGGAACTTTAGGAATTGAAGATTTTTATAAAATTATTTTTAAAAACAATCCTATTGAAATAGACAACACCGTTTTTGAAACTATTGAAAATAGTTTTAATTTTTTAAAAACGTTTTCTGAAAACAAAACCATATACGGTGTTAACACTGGTTTTGGCCCAATGGCACAATATAAAATAGCTGACTCTGATCGTGTTAAATTACAATATAATTTAATACGAAGTCATGCATCGGGTACCGGAAACCCAATTGCTCCTCAATATGTAAAAGCAGCAATGATTGCTCGATTAAATACTTTGTCTCTTGGATATTCTGGAGTTCATAAATCGGTTATTGAGTTAATGACTGAATTAATTAACAGAAATATTATTCCGTTAATTTACGAACATGGTGGTGTTGGTGCAAGTGGCGATTTGGTGCAATTAGCACATTTGGCGCTTGTATTAATTGGAGAAGGTGAAGTGTTTTATAAAAATGAATTAAAACCTACAAAAGAAGTTTTTAAAATAGAAAACCTGCAACCTATTTCGGTTGTTTTACGTGAAGGCTTAGCTCTTATGAATGGTACTTCTGTTATGACTGGCGTTGGTATTGTAAATACCATAAATACTAGAAATTTACTTAATTGGATTACATTGTCTTCATCAGCAATTAACGAAATAGTACAGGCTTACGACGATCATTTATCCGAAGAACTTAACAATGCTAAAAAACATAACGGTCAGCGAGAAATTGCCAATCAAATGAGGCGTAATTTAGCAGATAGCAAACTTACTAGAAAGCGCGAAAATCATTTATACAACAAAAACCCTGATGTAACTGTTTTTGAAGAAAAGGTTCAAGAATATTACTCATTACGATGCGTACCTCAAATATTAGGACCGGTTTTAGATACTTTAAATAGTATTGAAAATATTTTAATTGAAGAGGTAAATTCTGCCAACGACAACCCTATTGTCGATGTAAAAAAACAACATGTATATCATGGTGGTAATTTTCATGGCGATTATGTATCTTTAGAAATGGATAAGTTAAAACTTGTTGTTACAAAAATGAGCATGCTTGCTGAACGACAATTAAACTATTTATTAAACCCAAACCTTAATAATATTTTACCCGCATTTGTAAATCTTGGTAAATTAGGATTAAATTTTGGTATGCAAGGAGTTCAATTTACAGCAACATCAACAACTGCCGAAAATCAGATGTTATCAAATCCAATGTACGTACATAGTATTCCTAATAATAACGACAATCAAGATATTGTTAGTATGGGTACAAATGCGGCTTTAATTACAAAAAAAGTTATTGAAAACGCTTTTGAGGTTGTTGCTATAGAAATGATAACCATTGTACAAGCTATTGAGTATCTTAAAACACAAGATAAGGTATCATCAAAAACTAAAAAAATGTACGATGCCATAAGAAATATAGTTCCTGCTTTTACTGAAGATGTGGTCATGTATCCGTATGTAAATAAGGTAAAAGAATTTATAATGAATCACGAAAATAATATCATCTAATTTTATGAAATACGCTTTAGTAACAGGAGGATCTAGAGGAATAGGAAAAGCTATTTGTATACAACTTGCAAAAGACACCGATTATACTATTTTAATAAATTATCAAAGCAACAAACAAGCTGCTTTAGATACTTTAAATGCTGTTGAAGCTGCAGGTGGATCTGGAGAATTACTTCCTTTTAATGTTGTTGATAACGCAGCAGTTAAAGAAACTTTAGATAATTGGCACAGTAATAATAAAGAAGCGGTAATTGAAGTAATAGTAAACAACGCAGGTATTACTAAAGATGGTTTATTTATGTGGATGACTACGGATGATTGGAACAACGTAATTAACACTAGTCTTAATGGTTTTTTTAATGTTACCAATCATTTAATTCAAAAAATGTTGGTTCAAAAATATGGCCGTATTATTAATATTGTTTCGTTATCTGGATTAAAAGGAACGCCTGGTCAAACTAATTATTCTGCCGCAAAAGGTGCCGTAATTGGTGCTACAAAAGCTTTAGCTCAAGAAATTGCTAAACGAAAAATAACTGTTAATGCTATTGCGCCTGGGTTTATTAAAACAGATATGACTGGTGATTTAAATGAAAAAGAATTAAAAAAATTAGTTCCTGCAAATCGATTTGGTAATCCTGAAGAGGTTGCACACCTTGCTTCATTTTTAGCATCAGAAAAAGCATCGTATATTACTGGAGAAGTTATTAATATTAATGGAGGAATTTATTCTTAAAACTTACAAAAATGAGTAGAGTTGTTATAACAGGAATGGGTATTTATTCTTGCATAGGCAAAAACCTAGAAGAAGCTAAAGCATCGCTTTACAAAGGCGCCTCTGGAATTATTTTTGACGAAAAAAGAAAAGATTTTGGGTACAGATCTTGTTTAACAGGTATGGTAGAAACGCCTAACTTAAAAAAACAACTTACCCGAAGGCAAAGAATTAGCTTAGGTGAAGAAGGAGCTTATGCATATATGGCAACTATAGAGGCTTTAGAAAATGCTAAAATTTCGCAAGACTTTTTAAACAACAACGAAGTTGGTATTCTTTACGGTAATGATAGTACTGCTAAATCTATTATCGAATCTGTTGATAAAATCCGAGAAAAAAAAGACACAACATTAGTAGGTTCTGGTGCTATATTTAAAGGTATGAACTCTACAATAACCATGAATTTATCAACAATTTTTAAACTTACCGGTATTAATTTTACCATAAGTGCCGCTTGCGCAAGTGGTTCGCACGCTATTGGTATGGCATATCAGCTTATAAAAAGTGGGTTACAAGATTGTATTATTTGCGGTGGAGCACAAGAAATTAACGAACTAGCAATGGGTAGTTTTGATGGTTTAGGAGTTTTTTCTGCAAATGAAGAACAACCAACAAAAGCATCTCGCCCTTTTGATAAAAACCGCGACGGACTTATACCTAGCGGAGGTGGAGCAACCTTAGTTGTTGAAAGCTACGAATCTGCAATAAAAAGAGGCGCTCCTATTTTAGGTGAAATTATAGGCTACGGATTCTCATCAAATGGAGAACATATTTCTACTCCGAATGTAGATGGACCTTCTCGCGCCATGAATAAAGCTATAAAACAAGCAAATATTCCTGTTAAAGACATTGATTATGTAAATGCGCATGCTACCTCAACACCCGTTGGAGATAGCAATGAAGCTAAAGCTATATTTGATGTTTTTGGTGAAAATGGCCCTTTTGTAAGCTCTACAAAATCTATGACAGGGCACGAATGTTGGATGGCCGGAGCCAGTGAAGTAATTTATGCTATGCTTATGATGCAACACTCATTTATTGCTCCGAATATAAACCTAGAAACTCCAGATGAAGATGCAGCTAAATTAAATTTAGTAAGCAAAACCTTAGATAAAAAAATTGATGTATTTTTGTCGAATTCTTTTGGATTTGGAGGAACAAATTCAGCATTAATAATAAAAAAATTATAATACAGATTATGAACAAAGAAGCTATTATTGAAAAGATAAATGATTTTCTTATAGATGAATTTGAAGTTGAAGCAGAAGACATTTCTCCTGAAGCCAATTTAAAAGAAACACTAGAACTTGATAGTTTAGATTTTGTTGATTTAGTAGTTGCTATTGAAGCTAACTTTGGTGTTAAATTAGTTGGAGAAGATTTTATAAACATCGTTTCTCTTCAAGATTTTTACAATCTTATCGAAAATAAATTAAGCTAATTTTTACGTCAATACATGTCTACAAAATGGGAAGGGAAATCTAGAGGTTCAGTTTTAGGTTATAAAATATTTGTTTTTTGCATTAAAAAACTAGGATTATACGCTGCCTACTTCGTTCTTCTTTTTGTTGCTTTTTACTTTTGTTTTTTTGCTAAAAAGAGCACACAATCAATCTATTATTACTTTCGTAAAAGGCGTTCTTACACTGTATTTAAAAGTGTATTAAACATTTACAAAAGCTATTATGTTTTTGGACAAACAATTATTGATAAAATTGCGATTTCATCTGGCTTAAGAAATAAATTTACCTATAATTTTGATGGTATAGAGCAACTTAAAAACATCCTTCAAGAAAAAAAAGGAGGCGTACTAATAAGTGCACATGTTGGTAATTTTGAAATTGCTGAATACTTTTTAAATGAACTTGAAGAAGATGTTGCTATAAGTTTACTTACTACCGATAGAGAACATAGTGATATTAAAGCTTATATTGAAAGTGTAACCACAAAATCGAGCATAAAATTTATCATTATAAAAGAAGATCTTTCTCATATTTTTGAAATAAATGCCGCTTTATCAAGAAATGAAATTATTTGTATAACTGGTGATCGTTATACTAAAGAAGCAAAATCGCTAACCCATAAATTATTAGGCGAAGAGGCACAATTTCCTGCTGGTCCGTTTTTATTAGGGTCGCGTTTAAAAGTACCGGTTATTTTTGTGTACGTAATGAAAGAAACCAACAAACATTATCATCTTTATGCAAGAACTGCTGAGGTAAAACATAGAGATCATAAAGCTTTACTGAAATCATATACCGAAAGTTTAGAATGGATACTTAAAAAATATCCTTTACAATGGTTTAATTATTTTGATTTTTGGAACGATTTAAAAAACTAAATCAATAATGAATTTACTTAAAGAAAAAATAACAGATCAAAATACAATTCTTAAACTAATACCACAAAGAGCACCTATTGTTATGGTAGATTCTTTGTTATATTTTGATGAAACAAAAGTTATTTCTGGCTTAACCGTTTTAAGTAACAATATGTTTGTTGATAATAATTACCTTACCGAACCTGGTTTAATAGAACACATGGCACAAACAGTGGCTTTATATACAGGTTATCATTTTTACATAAAAAACATACCGGCTCCCGAAGGTTATATTGGAGCTATAAAAGGAGTAACCATTAAAAAACTTCCAAAAGTTAGCGAACAACTAGAAACTGAAGTAGAAATTTTACAAGAAATAATGGGGGTTACTTTAGTTAAAGGAACCACAAAATTAGCTGGCGAAGTTATTATGTCGGCACAAATGAAAACCGTTTTAAAGCAGTAAATGAAATCAAGAAAAAATAAAAATATTGATAAAAATGCGCTAAAAATAGCTCAAGATATCAGAATTCGTTTTAACGAAACAGATGCTTTAGGTATTGTTTGGCACGGTAATTATCTTCGTTATTTTGAAGACGGAAGAGAAGCTTTTGGTAGAAAACACGGACTTTCATATTTAGATGTAAAAGCCAAAGGCTATGTTACACCCATTATAAAATCTAGTTGCGAACACAAATTACCTTTACAATACGGAGAAACTGCCACTGTAGAAGCTACTTTTATCAATACCGCAGCTGCCAAAATAATTTTTAGCTATAAAATTACAAACGCAAACAAACAAATTGTTTGTACAGGAGAAACGATTCAAGTTTTTTTAGATAACAATAACGATTTATCTCTTACGCTCCCTCCTTTTTTTAAAAAGTGGAAAGAAAATAACGGATTAATTTAAAAGTACTATGAAAAACGTTTTTATCTCTGCAACTAATATTATTTCACCTCTTGGTTTTAATAGCGAAACAAACATTTCGCAAATTGAACAAGAAAACTCAGGGATAACACTGCATAAAAAGTTTAGTAAAACTCCATATTACGCTTCGATAATTAATGATAACGAATTAAACAACGCTTTTAATAAAATAGGAAACGGTAATTTATATACCAAATTAGAGAAAATGATGATTCTTTCTCTTAACGATACCATTTCTAAAGCTGATTTTAAAATAGCAGACAAAACAGCGTTATTAATTGCAACTACAAAAGGCAATATTGATGCTTTAAGTAAAAATAATACTGATTTTACACCCGAACGCGCTTACCTACCTGTTTTAGGAGATAAAATTAAAAATTTCTTCGGATTTAAAAACACGCCAATTATTATATCAAACGCCTGTGTTTCTGGAATTTTATCAGTTGCCGTTGCTAAGCGTTTTATTCAAAATAATTATTACGACAACGCTTTTATCGTTGCTGGCGATATCGTCTCTGAATTTACTTTATCTGGTTTTCAATCTTTTCAGGCAATAAGCAATAAGCCTTGTAAACCTTTTTCTAAACACAGAAACGGAATTACCATTGGCGAAGCAGCAGCCTCGGTTGCTATTTCTAGCCAAAAATCAAAAACAAAAAACATCCAAATTATTGGAGATGGCTCTTGCAATGATGCCAATCATATTTCAGGACCTTCAAGAAATGGTGAAGGCTTATTTAAAAGTATTCAATCTGCTATAAAAGAAGCCAACATCAACCCTAAAAACATCGATTATATTTCTGCTCATGGTACAGCAACAGTGTTTAATGACGAAATGGAAGCCATTGCTTTTAACAGAGCTTTATTAGAAAACACACCTTTAAATAGTTTAAAAGGATATTACGGACATACTTTAGGTGCTTCAGGATTATTAGAAGCTATTATCGGAATTCAAGCCTTAAAAAACAATACTTTATACACCTCACTAGGCATGGATGAACTAGGTGTATCTGCCTCTTTAAATATCATTCAAAAGAAAGAAAAAAAAGAAATTAACACCTTCTTAAAAACCGCTTCTGGATTTGGAGGATGCAATACTGCTGTACTTTTTAAAAAAATTGACAATTGAAAAAAAATCTAAACATCACAACATATTGTCAAATAAAAAACAACATCGTTACTCTTAACGATACACCTGTTTTTGTAAAAGACACAAACCTATCATTTGCTGAATTTTCAAAACAGATTTACAAAGAAAAATCAATCTCTTATCCTAAGTTTTTTAAAATGGATAACCTTTGTAAATTAGCCTTTCTTGCTGCCGAATTTTTATTAGAAGATAAAAAAACAACTACTATTGATAAAGAAAACATGGCTATTGTTTTATCAAATAATAGCGCTAGTTTAGATACCGATAGAAAGCATCAAGAAACTATTAACGATACCGAAAATTATTACCCAAGTCCTGCTGTATTTGTTTATACTTTAGCAAATATTGCTATTGGCGAAATTAGTATTCGACATAAAATAAAAGGCGAAAATGCTTTTTTTGTTTCCAATCATTTTGATGAAAAATTATTAGAACAATATGCCTTTTCTTTAATAGCAAACAACAAGAGCAAACATGTTCTTTGCGGATGGATAGATTTTGATGGTGCTAATTATAATGCTTTAATGTATATTGTTTCGACAGAAGAAAACAACAAATACACACACGATTTTATTAAAAAAATACATACCAAAAATTAATGGAAGCTTTAAAACAAGAACTTAAAAAAAACATTATTGAACAATTAAATTTAGAAGAATTTAGTGTTGAAGACATTGCGGATAACGATGCTTTGTTTGGCGATGGATTAGGCTTAGATTCTATAGATGCTTTAGAACTTATTGTAATGTTAGATAAAGATTATGGTATAAAACTTACCGATCCTAAAGAAGGTAAAGAGGTTTTTGTATCTATTGAAGTTTTAGCTACTTATATTACAAAAAACCGCACAAAGTAAAATGTCGAAAAACCGTGTTGCAATAACAGGAATGGGAATCATTTCATCTATAGGTACTACTATAGATGAAAATTTTAATGCACTTATAAATCACAAAAAAGGCATTGCTCCTGTAGTAAATATTAAAACACGACATGATAAAGATATTAAAGTTGGCGAAGTATTATTAACCAACAAACAACTTGCTGATAATCTTAATTTACCAACAAATCATAATTATTCTCGAACTGCGTTATTAGGCTGCATTGCTGCGAAACAAGCAATAACACACGCTAATATTAAGGATGTAAATTCTTGTAAAACAGGGTTTATTTCTGCAACCAGTGTTGGCGGAATGGATATGACTGAAAAACATTTTCAAAATTTTCATAAAAACACTGAAAGCAAAAAATTTATTGAGAGTCATCATGCAGGAAATAGTACTGAAAAAATTGCAGAACACTTAGGTATTACTGATTATATTACTACCATTAGCACCGCTTGCTCTTCAGCAGCCAATGCTATTATGCTAGGAGCTCGTTTAATTAAATCGGGGCAATTAGATCGTGTTATTGTTGGCGGAACCGATGGTTTAGCAAAATTTACCATTAACGGTTTTAAAACCTTAATGATATTATCTGAAACCGACTGCAAACCTTTTGATGCAAATAGAAGCGGACTTAACCTAGGCGAAGCTGCAGCTTATTTGGTATTAGAATCTGACACTGTTATACAAAAAGAAAACAAACCCGTTTTAGCACACCTTGCGGGATACGGAAACGCGAATGATGCTTTTCATCAAACAGCTTCATCTGCTAATGGCGAAGGTGCTTTTTTGGCAATGCAAAAAGCTTTAACGGTAGCAAATATAAAACCTAAAAACATTGATTATATTAATGCACATGGTACTGCAACACCAAACAACGATTTATCTGAAGGCGAAGCTATAAAAAGAATTTTTACAAATACGATTCCAAGTTTTAGTTCTACCAAAGCTTTTACTGGGCACACTTTGGCTGCGGCTGGCGCAATAGAAGCTGTATATTCCGTATTAGCGCTTCAACAAAACATCATGTTTCCTAATTTAAATTTTAACGAAGCCATACCTGAGTTAAACATTACTCCGATAACAAGTGTTACCAAAAAACATTTAAATTATGTACTTTCTAATTCTTTTGGATTTGGCGGAAATTGTTCAACACTAATTTTTTCTAAAAGCAAATGAAACCTTGTTATATAAATAGTGTCGCTTCAATTTCGGCTCAAAATACTTTTGATGCTCCTAACCTCCTAAATACTGTTGTTTTTAACGAGTTAAAAACCGTAGCTGCCGCTCATCCAAAATACAAAGATTTTATAAATCCTAGAGCTAGCAGACGTATGGCTACGGGTGTAAAAATGGGAATTGCTACATCAAAAATAGCTTTACAAGAGGCACAACTTGAAAATCCGGATGCAATTATTACTGGTACAGGAATGGGATGTATTGAAGATTCTGAAAAATTTTTAAATGCCATTATTAATAATGATGAACAATATTTAACACCTACTTCATTTATTCAATCTACACACAATACCGTTGGCGCTCAAATAGCGTTAACACTTAAATGCAAAGGTTATAATATGACTTATGTACATGGTGCTGTTTCTTTCGAATCTTCATTAATTGACGCGCAACTTATGCTGCATGAAAAAGAAGCTAATACTATTTTAGTAGGCGGAGTTGATGAATTAGGTAAACAATTTATAAACGATATTGTTAAAACCGAAATTGAGCAAACAAAACCTATTACAGTTCCTTTTAGCGAAGGAGCTCATTTTTTTACGGTAGCAGCTGCTAAACAAAAACATACTTATTGTCAGTTAAAGGCTGTTGAAATAATTAACACTGCAACACCAGCGTTAATTCAACAAAAATTAATAGATTTTTTACAACAAAATAATTTATTAGTTTCAGAAATTGATGTTGTGGTACTTGGTAAAAACGGAGATGAATATGATGTATATTATCAAAATCTTCAAGATTCTATTTTAAAAAACACCATTCATACACATTACAAACATCTTTGTGGCGAATTTTTTACCGCTTCAGCATTTGGTTTTTGGGCAGCTTCAAATATTATTAAACAACAAGATATTCCTGAAAGCTTAAGACTTAATTCAATAAAAAAATCCAACTATAAAAACATTTTATTATACAATCAATTTAAAGGAAAACAACATAGTTTTACGCTATTAACATCATGCTAACATTTAAAAATATAAATGCCTTTACCATTTTTATAATTGCTTGTTTAATCATTAGCAACGACTACTTTAATATTTCTGTTTTTGCTTATTTATTTGTTATTTTATTTTGGTTGATAACCACATCTATTGGTAGTTTTAATATTACATGGAATTATCATTTAAAAGCTTACAATGCTGCTTTAAATAGTAAAGAAAAACATATTGCAATTACTTTTGATGATGGCCCTAATACAGAGTTTACACCTCAAATTTTAAAAATTCTTAAAAGCTACAATGCAAAAGCTACTTTTTTTTGCATTGGTAAACATATTGAACAACATCCCGATATTATAAAAGAAATAATAAACGACGGACATACGATTGGAAATCATTCATATTCACATTCGCCTTTTTTCGATTTTTATAGCAAAAGAAAAGTTATTGCTGAAATTAAAAAAACCGATGATATAATTGAAAAGTTAATCGGTAAGAAAATGAATTTATTTCGACCGCCATACGGAGTTACAAATCCGTCAATATCAAAAGCTATTAAACAAACAGCACACAAAGTTATCGGTTGGAATATAAGATCGTTAGACACTGTAAAAAATAATGAGCAAGAAATATTAAATAGAATAAAAAATAAAATAGCACCTGGATCGGTAATTTTATTACACGACTCGAAAGCTATAACTGTTAATGTTTTGGAACAATTGTTGTTATTTTTACAAGAAAACAATTACAAACCTGTCACTGTAAATACCTTATTTAATATAAAAGCTTATGCGTAACACTGCTATTTTACTACTTATTTTTATAAACTGCCATTTAATATTTTCGCAAACACCTTTAAGCGAAAAAGAGATAAATATCTTTAAAAAAAATGTTATTGCATTAGACAATAATACCAAAAACATTACTAGTGATTTTACACAATACAAGCATCTTAGTTTTTTAAAAAACGATATAAAATCTGTTGGAAAACTTGTATTTAAAGTACCTAATTTAATAAAATGGGAATACACATCTCCTTACAATTACACCGTAATTTTCAAGGAAGATAAATTATTAATTAATGACGATGGTGATAAAAGTAACATAGATTTAGGTTCTAATAAAATGTTTAAAGGCTTAAATAATATTATAGCAAACAGCGTAAAAGGCAATATGTTTGACGATACAAAATTTAGCATTTTATATTTTAAGGATAAAAAAAACTACCTTATTAAATTTACTCCAAAAGATAAAAACTTACGTCAGTTCATTGCCTTATTCGAGCTAACTTTTAGCTTACAAACAAATGATGTAATTGAAGTTAAAATGATTGAACCTTCTAAAGATTACACTAAAATTATATTTAAAAACAAAACACGAAATACAACAGTAAGCGATGCGATTTTTAGTAATTAATTTAATTTTTATTTTGTTTTTTGCTGCTTGTAGTATTCCTACAACTAAAAATTTACAAGAATACAGTTCTACAAAAACAACATTTACAAACCCATATTTTTCTGACATAAATACAGATTATGTTTACAAAGCTAAAATAAAGGCTTACAATAATGTTTTTGGTGGTATTTTAATTATTAAAAAAATAGACAAAGAGTGTCATCGTATTGTATTTACAACTAATTTTGGGAACAAAATTTTTGATTTTCAGCTTAATAAAAATGATGTAAAAACTCATTATATTATGGACGAATTAAACAGAAAAATAATTATAAACATTCTTACAAACGATTTTAAAACATTAACAAAAGAGCATCATCAAATTTACAAAACATATAAAAAAAATGAGCTTGTTAATATTTATCAAACAAAAACAAAAAAGAGATTTAATCACTATTTTACAACCGTAACCAATCAAGAATTAACTAAAATTGTAAATACCACAAAAACGAAAGAAAAAGTTAGTATCAATTTTAATAAAATTCAAGATTCAATTGCAAAGCACATTGTAATTCAGCATAAAAAATCACCTATTAAAATTGACTTAACGATTATAAGTAACAATTAAAATAACTGTATAATCTTTACTATTTTTGCACACCATTTTTTAAACAAACAATACAAAAACGTATGTTAATTAAAGATTTTTATAAAATAGAAACAATAACGGAGGTTGCTACTAACGTTATTCATGCTCACATTCAACTTAATAAAAATCACACTGTTTTTAATGGTCATTTTCCTGGTAATCCTGTTACTCCAGGCGTATGTATGATTCAAACTATTAAAGAAATAGTGCAATCGCACGTTAACAGTAATTTATTTTTACAAGGTATTTCTAACATAAAATTTACAGCATTAATAAATCCGAATATCAATGCTAATTTAATCTTAGAGCTTTCTATCATTGAAGAAAACAACATTATTAAAGTAAAAAATATTACTAAATTTACAGATGGTACTATTGCTTTAAAATGTAATGGTACTTTTGTAAAAAAATAAATATTGATTTATCTTTAAATCAAATTACTGAAGGCAGATGAAGGAACATACAACCATGCAAAAACTAAGCAACTTAAAATGCTGTGTTATAATACCTACTTTTAACAATCATAAAACGTTAAAAAGGGTTATTGATGGTGTTTTAAAATACACCAATGCTATTATAATAGTTAATGATGGTGCTACCGATACTACTTCTCAAATATTAAAAAACTACACCCAATTACAACAGCTTCATTTACCTAAAAACAAAGGAAAAGGAAATGCTTTACGTAAAGGTTTTAAACTTGCCGAAAGTTTAAATTATGATTATGCTATTACTATTGATTCTGACGGACAACATTTTCCTGAAGACATTCCCGTTTTTATTGATGCATTAGAAAAAGCAGAAAACAAAAACTTATTACTTATTGGAGCAAGAAACATGAACCAAGAAAGTGTTCCTAAAAAAAGCAGTTTTGGTAATAAATTTTCTAACTTTTGGTACTGGGCAGAGACCGGTATTAAGCTTCAAGATACACAATCTGGATATCGATTATATCCTATTAATCAGCTTAAAAATTTAAAATTTTACACCTCAAAATTTGAGTTTGAAATTGAAGTAATTGTAAAAGCTGCATGGCACGGTGTTACGGTAAAAAATATTCCTATTAATATTTTATATGATGAAACCGAACGAGTATCTCATTTTCGTCCTTTTAAAGATTTTACACGGATTAGTATCTTAAATACTTGGTTGGTAATACTTACTTTACTTTATATAAAACCACGTGATTTATATCGAAAGTTTAAAAAAAAAAGCTTTAAACGTTTTATTGTTGAAGATATATTAGGCAATAACGATTCTCCGAAAAAAAAAGCCTTTTCAATAGCTTTAGGTATTTTTATTGGCTTAACACCTCTTTGGGGCTTGCATACTTTTATTGTTATTTTTTTAGCGTTAATTTTAAAGTTAAACAAAACTTTAGCCTTTGCTTTTTCTAACATTAGCCTCCCTCCTTTTATTCCTTTTATAATTTTTGCCAGCATACAAGTAGGTAATTTTATTTTAGATCAAAATCAAACAATTAACTTTGCTAATATTACCACAAACTTTGATGTATTAAAACATCTTAAAACTTATATTGTGGGTAGTTTTTGCCTTGCTACTATAACCTCTATTATTTTAGGTGCACTAAGTTATTTATTAATATTATTTTTTCAAAAAGAAAAAGCAACACTTACAAATGCATAATTTTTTTTATAAAATATACCTTTATTTAAATTCAAAAAAAGCAGTAAGTTTTAGCTTACTTTCTATTTTATTTATTGGGTTACTTTTAATATCGTTTAAATTAGAATTTGAAGAAGATATTACAAAATTAATTCCTAAAAGCGAAGAAAGCTCTGAACTAGAAAAGGTTTTAAAAAGTGTTAATTTTACTGATAAAATAATCGTTAATATTACTAAAAGTAAAACTGGCTCTGTTGATGATTTAACACAATATGCTTCAGTTTTTATTGATCGTATTAATAACACTTCTGGTAAATATATTAAACAAATTCAAGGAAACATAAAAGATGCTGAAATTAAAAACACCGCAGATTTTATCTACAAAAATCTTCCGCTCTTTTTAAACGATGCCGATTACAAAACAATTGCTCATAAAATTAAAAAAGATAGCATAAAGGCAATTACCTTAAAAAACTATAAAACACTTATTTCTCCTTCGGGTATTGTTGCTAAAAACTTTATTTTAAAAGATCCTTTAGGCATTTCATTTATTGCTTTAAAAAAACTACAAGAATTAAGTTTTGGAGAAGATTTTACATTAAAAAACGGTTTTTTAGTTAGTAAAGACAATCAACATATTTTATTATTTATTACCCCAGCCTTAAAAACCAATGAAACGGCTAAAAACACCAAGTTTGTTAAAAATTTATATGATATAAACACAAAACTTAATCAGCAATTTAAAGGTAAAGTAAGTAGTTCATATTTTGGGAGTACTTTAATTGCTGTTGCCAATGCAGAGCAAATAAAAAGTGACATTCAACTTACCATAAGCATCGCTTTAACTTTGCTTTTAATTATATTTATTGGGTTTTATAAAAAACTAACAATTCCTATTATTTTATTTTTACCTACTATTTTTGGCGGACTGTTAGCGATTGCAATTCTATTTATTATTCGCGAAAAAATATCGGCAATTTCTTTAGGTATTGGTTCTATTTTACTGGGTGTTACGTTAGATTACTCACTACACATTTTAACACATATACGAAACAACAATAACATTAGTAATTTATATAAAGAAATTACAAAACCTATATTAATGAGTAGTTTAACCACTGCTTTGGCTTTTTTATGCTTGTTATTTATTAACTCGCAAGCCTTACAAGATTTAGGTATTTTTGCTGCAATTAGTGTGATGGGATCTTCTTGTTTTGCTTTGTTATTTATTCCTCAAGTTTATAATAAACAAACTAAAAAAGTTAAAAAAAGCACTATTTTAGATAAAATATCAACTTATAACATCCATAAAAATAAATGGGTTATTACTGGGGTACTACTTTTATGTTTTATTAGTCTTTTTACATACAATAAAGTTATTTTTAATAACGATTTAAGTCAACTAAACTATTTATCTGAAGATTTAAAATTAGCAGAATTACAGTTAGACAAGCTTACAAATAGTACTTCTAAATCTATTTACATTACTGCGTACAACAATTCTGAAGAAAAAACACTACAAACAAACGATGCGGTTTTAAAAACATTAAAAAAGTTAAAGGCTGAAAAAAAACTTATCAATTTTAGTTCTATCAGTACTTTTGTACACTCAAAACAACAACAAGAAGAACAAATTAAAAAGTGGCAATCGTTTTGGAGCCCTGAAATTATTGAACGCACAAAACAAGATATAATAAAAAGCAGCATCCCTTTAGGTTTTAAACCTGAAACATTTAACACTTTTTACACGCTATTAAACACCCAATTTAACACCTTAAAAACAGCAGAATACAAAGCCATTAATAGTTTTCCTATTGATGATTATATTACTACAAAAAACAACTATACAACGGCCATAACTTTAGTAAAAGTTAACAATAGAAAAGCGGTAATTGATGCTTTTAAAAAACAACCCGAGGTATTGGTTATTGACAGGCAACAAATGAATGAAACTTTTTTAGGAAACCTTAAAAATGATTTTAACAACTTAATTGGATATTCATTTATTGTTGTACTTATAATTCTGTTATTATTTTATAAAAGCATATCACTTACTTTAATTACAAGTATTCCTATTTGTTTAACTTGGCTTTTAACGATTGGTTTAATGGGGATTTTTAATTTAGAGTTTAACATCTTTAATATTATCATATCTACTTTTATTTTTGGACTCGGAATAGATTATAGTATTTTTATGACCAACGGATTATTGCATAAATATCGATTTGGTGAAAACACTTTACCAACTCATAAAGCATCTATTTTACTTTCGGTTATAACAACTATTTTAGGTGTTGGTGTTTTAATTTTCGCCAAGCATCCTGCTTTATATTCAATTTCTTTAGTTTGTATTATTGGTATTTTATCTGCCTTATTAATCGCATTTACAATACAACCTTTGCTTTTTAAATTATTTATAGGAAATCGCACCAAACAACCTACATCACTAAGGTTACTTGTACATTCTATTTTATCGTTTATTTATTTTGGTTTAGGAGGTTTAATCCTATCTATATTTAGTGTTACACTAATGAAAATTATTCCAGTACCTAAAAAACTAAAAATGAATTGGTATCATAAAATCATTTCAAAATTTATGAAATCGGTTTTATACTCTCATCCGTTTCTAAAAAAACGAGTTCTTAATAATTATAATGAAGATTTTAAAAAGCAATCAATCATAATTGCAAATCACACTTCATTTTTAGACATATTAGCTATTGGTATGTTGCATCCAAAAATTATATTTCTTGTAAACGATTGGGTTTACAACTCTCCTATTTTTGGTAAAATAGTTCAATTAGCAGGTTTTTATCCGGTATCAAGCGGTATTGAAAACGGCTTAGAGCATTTAAAACAAAAAGTAGCACAAGGATATACTTTAATGGCTTTTCCAGAAGGAACAAGAGCTAAAACTCATAAAATAAAAAGGTTTCATAAAGGCGCATTTTACCTTGCAGAACAATTTAATTTAGATATTATTCCGGTGCTTATTCATGGTAATTCTGAAATTATACCCAAAGGAAGTGCTATAATTAGCGATGGTAAAATCACTTTAAAAGTTTTAAAAAGAATTGCTCTTAACAATCATCAATTCGGAAAAAATTATTCGCAACGTGCTAAACAAATTGGCGCTTATTTTAGAGAGGAGTTTTTAATACTTAGAAAAGAACAAGAAGATGTTCGTTATTTTCATAAAATGTTATTAAAAGAATACCGATATAAAGGAGATTTCGTTTATAAAAAAGTACTTTCTGATATTAAAACACACCAAAATACGTATCAATATATTTTAAATTTTATAGATCCGAAAGATCAAATTATTCATTTTTCTGATGATGCGGGGCAACTAGATTACCTTTTAGCATTAAATGCTCCCGACAGAAAGATTATTACTTATATTAAAAGTAAAACTAATCGAAAAATAGTAAACAACTCTTATATTACTAACAATTATAAAATAACCTGCATTAATACGATTAAAAATGCAGCAGCGTACAAAGCAAATACTCTTATCATCAACTTAAAAGATATTACTATAGAAAATGATTTAAAATCGATTATTAATACTGATATAAATCATATTATTTTATTAAAAGAAAGTGCAAATTTAAAAATTGATAACACTTTAGGTTTTAAACTTACTTATAAAGATAAAAATATTTCTATATTAACAAACCAGTTAACAAAAGCATGAAAACACATTACGACGTAGTTATTATAGGAAGTGGATTAGGCGGATTAGTTTCTGCAAATATTTTAGCCAAAGAAGGTTATAGCGTATGTGTGTTAGAAAAAAACAATCAATACGGAGGTAATTTACAAACCTTTGTTAGAGAAAAAACCATTTTTGATACTGGTGTACATTATATTGGTGGACTTGACAAAGGTCAGAATTTATACCAATACTTTAAATATCTTGATATTATGGATAATTTAAAGTTAAAAAAACTAGAAGATGATGGTTTTGATGTAGTTACTTTTGATGATGACCAAAATGAATACATGCACTCGCAAGGTTATGATAAATTTATTAAAAATTTGGTTACTCAATTTCCTGAAGAAGAAACAGCTATTAAAACTTATTGTGATAAACTTAAATCTGTTTGCGAAAAATTTCCGCTTTACAAATTAAAATTAGGAAAACCTTATTACGAAAATTCAGATATTTTTACCCTAAAAGCTAAAGACTTTATAGATGCTATTACCGAAAACAAAAAATTAAGAGCAGTACTTGCTGGTACTAATTTTTTATATGCAGGCGATGGCACTCGTACACCATTTTATGTACATGCATTAACTATAAATTCATATATAGAAAGTGCCTACAGATGTGTAAATGGAGGAAGTCAAATTTCAAAATTATTAATCCGTCGTTTAAAAGAAAACGGAGGAGATGTTTTTAAACGACATGAAGTTGTTAAGTTTGGATTTGAAGATAAAAAAATAGCTTCGGTATTTACAAAAAACGGAAAACAAATAAATGGCGATTTATTTATTTCGAATATAGAACCTAAACTTACCTTGCAACTTGCCGGTGAAGATAAATTTAGGAAAGCTTATGTAAATAGAATCAAAAATATTGAAAGTATCATTGCAGGGTTTAGCTTATACATTGTTTTAAAACCTAACTCTTTTAAATATCACAATAAAAATTATTACCATATAAAAGATTCAAATAAAGTTTGGGACGGACAAGATTACACTCAAAAAAGTTGGCCTGAAGGATATATGGTTTCTATGGGAATTAATAAAAAAACTACCGATTGGGGAGAAAGTTTAACCGTATTAACGTATATGAGATACGAAGAGGTAGCACCTTGGACAAATACTTTTAATACGGTAGTTAATAAAAACGAAAGAGGGCAATCTTACGAAGAATTTAAAGCTGAAAAAGCAACGGTTTTAATTAACGAACTAGAAAAGAAATTTCCTAATATTCGCGAGTGTATTCAAGAAGTACATACCTCAACACCACTATCTTACAGAGATTATATAGGTTCTAACAAGGGTTCTATTTATGGTTATGTTAAAGATGCCGACAATCCGTTGCGCTCATTTATATCGCCAAGAACAAAAATTAAAAACTTATTACTTACTGGACAAAGCTTAAATATGCACGGAATTTTAGGTGTTACTATTGGAGCTGTACTTACTTGTTCTGAAGTTGTTGGAATGGAAAAAATTTTAACAAAAATACAAGAGGCTAATAAAGCAAATTAGCAAACATGCTATAAATTTATATTGTTATGTGGCGTAATAAAATTTTATTTAAAAAGCTTTTTTTATTCTTTTTACTATTACCAATAATAGTTTCGTGTGGTATTTCTAAATCTCTAAAAGATGTTCCTAATGTAAGCGCCTATAATAATGTTATACCTAAAAGAGTTAAAACATCCGACTCTACATTTGTAATAGGTAACAATACACTAAATAAAAATAAGCAAGGTTTATGGGAACTTTATGTAGCGGGTGATCCGTTAGAAAGAGGATTAATTACAGGGAGTTTAACTCAAGAGTTATTTAACAAACAAGAAAATGATTTTTTATCAAAAGTTAATGATTTTGTTCCATCAAAAACAAAACAAGCCATATTACGTAAATTTTTAGCTTGGTATAATAGAAAAATGTATTTGCATGTACCTAATGAGTTTAAAGCAGAAATTTACGGACTCTCAAAATACGCATCTAAAAAATTTAACAATATTGCAGATCCTTATTTAAGAGTATTGTACTTACACGGTGCTCATGATATAGGACATGCTTTAAAAGATTTAGCTTTAGTAGGCTGCTCATCATTTGCCGCTTGGGGAGAAAAAACAGAAGATGGCAGTTTAATTATTGGAAGAAATTTTGATTTTTATGCAGGCGATGCTTTTGCTAAAGAAAAAATTATCGCTTTTATAAACCCTACTCAAGGTCACAAATTTATGTCGGTAACTTGGGGAGGTATGATTGGTGTACTATCTGGTATGAATGAGCACGGACTTACCGTTACCATTAATGCCGGAAAATCAAAAATTCCGCTAATTGCCAAAACTCCTATTTCTATTTTAAATAGAGAAATATTGCAATACGCCTCAACTATAACCGAAGCCATTGCTATCGCAAAAAAAAGAAAAGTTTTTGTTTCCGAATCTATACTTATAGGAAGTGCTAAAGATAAAAAAGCGGTTATTATTGAAGTTTCTCCAAAAAACTTTGGCGTTTACGAAGTTACAAACTCCAATCAGTTAATTTGTTCTAATCACTTTCAAAGCAAACCTTATTTAAATGATAAACGAAATATTAAACATAAAATAGAAAGTCATTCACAATACCGCTATTTACGTATGGAAGAACTTTTAGAGCAACAGCAAAAAATTACGCCACAAATTGCAGTAGCTATTTTACGTAATAAAGAAGGTTTGCAAAACAAAAATATCGGTTATGGTAACGAAAAAGCATTAAATCAATTATTAGCACATCATGCCATTGTTTTTAAGCCAGAACAAGGCTTGGTTTGGGTATCCTCAAACCCATATCAATTAGGCGAATTTATTGCTTATAATTTAAATGATATTTTTAATAAAGACAATAAGGTTAATTTATCTTCCTCTAAATTAAATATCGAAAAAGATACATTTCAATATACTAAAGCGTACCAAGATTATCAAAATTACAGGAAGTTAAAAAAACAAATTATTGATAGTAATAAGGCTGATAATTTAACTATTAATACTTTATTAGCTGCTAATCCAGAATACTGGGAAGCTTATTTTTTAGTTGGTAAATATTATTATAAAAAAGGATATTTAACCGCTGCTTTAAACGCTTTTAACAAAGCAAAAACTAAAGAAATTACAACGGTTACAAACAAAGAAGAAATTGATTTGTATATTAAAAAACTAAAACGGAAATTACATCGATGATTCCAGAAATTGAAAAAGCATCAAAAGCAAAAATTAAATCTTTTCAAGAAGAACAATTAAAATTACTTTTAAGTTATTTAAATAAGCAATCTGTGTTTTACAAACAAATGTTTAAAAAACACCAAATTGATATCCATCAAATTAATTTTATTGAAGATTTAACAAAATTACCAACAACATCAAAAGATGATTTACAACAATTTAATGATGATTTTATTTGTGTTCCTAAAAAAGAAATTATCGATTATGTAACAACATCTGGTACTTTAGGCGAACCTGTTACTTTTGCTTTAACCGATAACGATTTAAACCGTTTAGCTTATAACGAAGCTATTTCATTTGCCTGCGCAGGAGTTACCGAAAATGACACCATTCAGTTAATGACAACTATAGATAGAAGGTTTATGGCTGGATTGGCTTATTTTTTAGGCGCTCGTAAACTTGGTGCTGGTATTATTCGTGTGGGTAACGGAATTCCCGAACTACAATGGGATTCGATATTTAAATTTAAACCAACCTATATTATCGCCGTTCCTTCCTTTCTTTTAAAGTTGATAGAATACGCACAACAAAATAACATAGACATTAACGCGTCGGGAATTAAAGGCGCTATTTGTATCGGTGAATCGTTACGAAACGATGATTTTTCTGAAAACCTTTTAACTAAAAAGATTAAAAGTAAGTGGAATATCAACTTATATTCTACCTATGCTTCTACCGAAATGAATACGGCTTTTACCGAATGTGAACAACAACATGGCGGGCATCATCATCCTGAACTTATAATTACTGAAATTTTAAATGATAAAGAAAAACCTGTTAAAGAAGGCGAAATAGGTGAGCTTACAATTACATCTTTAGGAATAGAAGCGATGCCTTTATTGCGATTTAAAACAGGTGATATGGTAAAAATGCATACTGAAAAATGTAATTGTGGTAGAAATACAGTTAGACTTGGGCCAGTACTTGGCAGAAAAAAGCAAATGATAAAATATAAAGGAACAACTTTATATCCGCCAGCAATGCAAAACGTTTTAAATCATTTTAATACTATTGACGCTTATATTATTGAGATTGACAGCAATGAAATTGGTACCGATGAAATTCTTTTAAAAATTGCTACAAATCAAGAAACCACCATTTTATTGCAAGAAATAAAAGATCATTTTAGAGCAAAATTAAGAGTTACACCAAAAATTGAGTTCCATAAAAAACAAGTAATTCAAAAACTACAATTTCCAAAATTAAGCAGAAAACCAGTAGTGGTTATAGATAAAAGAAAATAATTACTTTTCTTTTTTGTAAAAACAAAAACCTTTCAGTTTCCTGAAAGGTTTTTGTTTTAGTAGCGGGAACTGGACTCGAACCAGTGACCTTCGGGTTATGAGCCCGACGAGCTACCTACTGCTCTATCCCGCGATTTGCGGTTGCAAATATACCGCTTTTTATTGCTTCTATCCAAAGAAAACCTCTTTTAAAAATCGTTTATTTTATAAACACATCAGTAACAGCCTTATAAAAAACTTTTTGTAAAGTAAAAACAACTTATCTTTGCCGCATGACACATAAAGCAGGATTTGTAAACATCATCGGAAACCCAAATGTGGGTAAATCAACTTTAATGAACGCATTGGTTGGCGAAAAATTATCTATCATTACCTCTAAAGCACAAACTACAAGGCATCGAATTTTAGGTATTGTAAATAATGATGAATATCAAGTAGTTTTTTCTGATACCCCAGGAATTATTAAACCTGCTTACGAATTACAAGAATCTATGATGGATTTTGTAAAATCGGCTTTTGATGATGCTGATGTGTTAATTTACATGGTTGAAGTTGGAGAAAAAGAATTGAAAAACGAAGCTTTTTTTAATAAAATAATCCACAGTGATATTCCAGTAATTTTACTTTTAAATAAAATTGATAAATCTTCGCAAAAAGAAGTTGAAGAAAAAATTGAATATTGGAAAAACAAAGTTCCTAATGCTTTTGTGTATGTTATTTCTGCTTTAGAAAAATTTAATGTGCCTGCTGTTTTTAATAAAATAGTTGAATTATTACCTGAAGCCCCTGCTTTTTATCCGAAGGATCAATTAACCGATAAACCAGAACGCTTTTTTGTTAACGAAAAAATTCGTGAAAAAATTCTGCAACATTACAAAAAAGAAATTCCGTATGCTGTTGAAATTGAAACCGAAGAGTTTATTGAAGAAGACGAAATTATTAAAATCCGTGCCATTATTATGGTAGAACGAGATACCCAAAAAGGGATAATTATTGGTCATAAAGGTAGCGCTCTTAAACGTGTAGGAACCGAAGCTCGTAAAGATTTACAACAGTTTTTTGATAAAAAAGTGTTTTTAGATTTATATGTAAAAGTTAATAAAAACTGGCGATCTAACGAACGCCAATTAAAACGTTTTGGTTATAAAGACTAATTTATTTTTTGAAGTAACAATTTCGTAAAATCTTTTAATTCGTCCATCTGTTGCTTTCCAGTAGCCTTACCAATTGTACCTACAAAATAAAGTGTTACCCATATAATTGGTAAAATAACTACCATAACAATAGGTAAAACAGTAGTTTTATTTAAAGACCAATTACTGTACACCATAATTGCAAAAATTAAAAAAGCAGTGGCAACAACAAAATGTAAAAACATAAAAAACGTCCAAACTTGCGGTTTCGTCCCAAACAATCCTTTTATTTTAGACGTGTTTTCACACAATTCCTCAACCTCAAGCGATAGTTGAGGCGACCAAAAATGAGTTTCTTTTTCAGGAACATCAATAATCACATGATTATCTATCATTTTCATTTTATAAACTGATAGGTCCGATAAATGATTTTTCATTTCATTTAATAAAACCTCCGAATTCATCTCAAAATCAATTTGAAACCTTGGTTTTAAAAAAATCTGATTATATACTTCGTCCTCCATAATTAAAACTAATTGAGCCACAATGTAGCAAAAATAGCATACTCTTTAAAATTCAGCTAAAAATCATAACGTAAGTTGTATCTTTGCACAAATTTTTGCAAAATGAGTAGTATTGTAGCCATTGTTGGAAGACCAAATGTAGGTAAATCCACTTTATTTAATCGTTTAGTACAACGTCGTGAAGCGATTGTAGATTCTGTAAGTGGAGTTACAAGAGATAGACACTACGGTAAATCTGAGTGGAACGGAAAAGAATTTTCGGTAATTGACACAGGTGGATATGTAGTTGGTTCTGACGATATTTTTGAAGGAGAAATACGAAAACAAGTTCAGTTAGCTATTGACGAAGCTGATATTATTGTTTTTGTTGTTGATGTTGAGCAAGGAATTACTCCGATGGATGAAGCCGTTGCTAAAATATTACGTCAAGTAAAAAAACCGCTTATTATGGCGGTAAACAAAGTTGACAACGCAATGCGCGATGCGGATGCCGTTGAATTTTACAACCTTGGTTTAGGAGATTACTTTACTATTTCGTCTATAAACGGAAGCGGAACTGGTGAATTATTAGATGCTGTAGCAGAAGTAATTCCTGAGGAAGAAGAAGTAGAAGTAGATGAGTTACCTCGTTTTGCGATTGTTGGTCGCCCTAATGCCGGAAAATCTTCATTTATCAATGCTTTAATTGGTGAAGACAGAAATATTGTAACCAATATTGCGGGTACCACTAGAGATTCTATTGACACAAAATACAATCGTTTTGGTTTTGAATTTAACTTGGTAGATACTGCCGGGATCAGAAAAAAATCGAAAGTAAAAGAAGATTTAGAGTTTTATTCGGTAATGCGTGCTGTTAGAGCAATTGAACATTGTGATGTTGCTGTTTTAGTAGTTGATGCAACTCGTGATTTTGAAGGGCAAGATGAAAAAATATTTTGGCTTGCCGAAAAAAATAAAAAAGGGATCGTTATACTGGTTAACAAATGGGATTTAGTTGAAAAACAAACCAATACCATGCGTGATTTTGAAGCTCAAATAAGACGAAAAATCGCTCCTTTTACAGATGTGCCAATTATATTTACATCTGTATTAACAAAACAACGTATTTTTAAAGCTATTGAAACGGCTGTTGAAGTTTTTGAAAACAGAAAGCGCCGCGTTCAAACAAGTAAATTAAACGAAACGATGTTAGAGATTTTAGATCAAAATCCTCCTCCTGCAACAAAAGGAAAATACATCAAAATTAAATACTGTATGCAATTACCTACGCACACACCTCAGTTTGCGTTTTTTGCTAATTTACCGCAATATATTAGAGATCCGTACAGACGATATTTAGAAAATCAACTCCGTCAACACTATAATTTTAACGGAGTTCCTATTATTATTTACTTCAGACAAAAATAAAATAGGTTTAACATAAATTAACTATTTAAACGTAGTTTTTTCATTTTCTTTGCTGGTTAAAATAACTTAGCTAAAAGACTATGAAAAAACTACTTTTTGTTTTTACACTATTACTCGCTACCAACATACTAGCGCAATCTTATCAGTTTAAAATTACAGGTAAAATTAATTCTGGAAAAGAAAAAACACCTATTGAAGCTGCCACCATTCACTTAGAAAGAGTAAAAGACAGTACCGTTATTTCGTACACAATATCAAACGATAAAGGATACTTTTCTTTAGAAGGAAAAGCGTACCATAAAAACCTGAAATTATTTATTTCTTATGTAGGAATGAATAGTTACAGTAAATCTATTTCTTTAGGCGAAAAATTAAATTTTAATTTAGGCGAAATTGCTTTACAAGAAGAAAGTAATTTATTAAACGAAGTAGTTATTAAATCAAGAGCACCGATTACTATTAAAAAAGATACGTTAGAATTTAACGTAAAATCTTTTAAAACAAAAAAAGATGCGAATGTTGAGGATCTATTAAAAAAGTTACCAGGTGTAGAAGTAGATGAAGATGGTAAAATTACCGTAAACGGAAAAGAGGTTAATAAAATTTTAGTAAACGGAAAGCCTTTTTTTGGTAACGATCCGAGTATTACTACTAAAAATTTAACAAAAGAAATTATAGAAAAGGTTCAAATTACCGATACTAAATCGAAATCTGAAGCTTTTGCTGGCGAAAAAGGAGATGCAAATAACAAAACGATAAATCTTACTATAAAAAAAGAAAACAACAAAGGTTGGTTTGGTAGAATTTCTGGTGGTACCGGAACCGACAAGCGTTTTGAAGGAGCTACAATGGTTAATCGCTTTGACAACAACCAGCGTTTTAGTGTTTTAGCCAGCACAAATAATATTAATTCTCCTGGATTTAGTTTCGGGGAAATTAGAAAAATGTTTGGCGGCGGTAATACATGGATTGGCGGTAACGGTAGTTTTAGTATTAACGGTAGACGTTTTGGTGGCGGAAGCGGAATTATAAAATCTAAAACCGCTGGTGCAACTTATGCTGATCAATATGGAAAAGGAGTAGATGTAAATGCTAATTATTTTTACTCTGGTAGTAATTCTAATGATGAATCTAAAAGCAATAAAGAATATACACTTCCGGATAGAAAGTATTTTTCAAATTCAGTTTCTAGATCTGCAGATGAAAACCATAACCATAGTATTAGTACAGAGTTTGACATAGAAATAGATTCTACTTTTTTAATCAACGTACAGCCATCTTTTGTTTTTAATAAAAGAGAAGGAAGCAACAGCAGACAAGAAGAATCTTTAGACGAAAACAATGTTTTAACCAACAACTACATTAGTAATTCGTATGCTAAATCTGAAGCAGACAATTTTAAAAACACCATAGATCTTACTAAAAAAATAGGATCAAATGGTTCATTTATTAAAGCTTCTATTACCAATCAAATAGATAAATCTGATACTGACGAAACAAATAAATCGACCATTGAAATTTTTGGTAGCAATCCAAGTACCGAAATTAGAGATCAAAAAAGTACTATTTCTAATGATTTTAATAGTTTTAATACTCGCATAACTTATCGCTACCCTTTTATCAGTAAAAAATTATTTTTAGATCTTAAATATAGGTATCAAAGTGATGAACGAGAAAACAAAGAAGATACGTACGATTTTAACACTACAACACAACAATATACTGATTTTAACGCGAGTTTAAGTTCAGATTTTACTTATGATGATATTTCTAAAACTCCATCTGTAGAGTTAATTTATAAATCTAAAAAATGGCGTTTTAATTTCGAAACAGGATTTGTAAACAGAACATTAGAAAACAATGACAAACTTCGCCCTAATTTAAGTTTAAATAAAGAGTTTAATAATTTAGCTTTAGATGCCGGTTTTAGATATAGATTCGACTCGAAAGCCTCTATTTATTTTGATTATAGCTTAACAAATAGAGTACCTAACATTAGGCAAATTCAACCTTTTGCCGATGTAAGTAATCCATCAAACATTATTACTGGTAATCCAAACTTAAAACCAACTCAAAACCACAGAGCTTATATTAATTTTAATAAATATAATTGGCAAGCTGGTACCGGACTTTACTTGTACGTAAGTGGTAGTAAGTTTAAAAATCAAATAATTTCTAACACTACAATTTCTGATGAATTTATTAGAAACTCTACCTATCAAAACAACGATGGTGGTTACGATTTTTGGGGTGGTGGTAGCTACAGTAAAAAAATAAAGTTAGACTCTATTACCAACCTAAAACTTAGAGCAGGTTCTAGTTTAAGTATGTTTAAAAATTACAACATTGTAAATAGCGTAAAAGAAGGAGCTCAAACAACTTCACTTACACCAAATGTTGGTGCAACTTTAGAGTGGAATAAACTTGTTACAATCGAATCTCGTTATGACATTTCTTTTTCAAAAACAAAATACGATGTAAATACTAATCAAGATCAAGACTTTACAAGACATACTTTAACATTAAGAACCAAAACCAATTTTCCTAAAAAATTAGAATGGAGTAATGATATTAGATATACCTATAACCCAAATGTAATAGGATTTAATAAATCTGCTTGGTTTTGGAACGCCACATTAGCATACTCAATTTTAAAAGATCAAGGTTCAATTACCTTAAAAGCTTACGATTTACTTAACCAGAATACCAATGCACAACGTAGAGCTACGGCTAACTACATAGAAGATTCTCAAAGTACCGTATTAGAGCAATACTTTATGCTAGGGTTTAGCTGGAAATTTAACAGTTTAGGTAAAAAAGGAAAAATTAGAAGTTACAGAATGCACTTTTAAGTTTTAAATATTTTTTAAAAAGCCTTTCTTAAATTAAGAAAGGCTTTTTTTTATACAATCAATTTAACAAAAGCTATTAGAAGGTAAAACACCTAATTGCTTACAATTTTGTAAATTTGTATATCTTATAAGAAAGCGCTTTATGGAAGTAAGAAAATTAAAAGAATTTAAAAGTACCGATTTACCTTTACAGCTAAATGTTAGTTTCCAGAAAATTTACAATATGTTTAAAGAGTATACATGCGATACTTATAAAGAACATCCTTTTCATGCTTCTGCTAAAATAATGACAAAAGAGATTGAAAAACATCCAGAACTTATTGATGGATTTTCTGACCTTTCGCTTTTAAAGAAATACGAAAAAATTATTGACATTCTCTTAGAAGCTTTGTTTCCTGAAATGTTAACAACAAACGAAATTAAGGCAGCTACTGTTCCCTTTTCTTTCACTTCTTTTAAATTTACAAAACGCTTTGAAACCATTCTTAGTAATGCAGGCGATGAGTACGAATTAAAAGTAAGAGAATTTGAAGATGATAAAATGTATATCATGGCATGTACCTTTATTTTAAGTACAGTTTACAATCATCCGATAGATTTAAAACGACCTTTCTTTTTTGATATTCCTGATAAAAACTTAAATCTAATAAAACATTACCGCGTTGCTTTTAATGGCGATTTTATGGATATTTCTCCTTCTGAGAATGCTCCGGAAATTACCCAAGAAGATATTAAAATCCTTTTAAACAATTATGATAATATTGATATTTGGAAAGAAAAATTCCCTCCAAATAGTTATATTTTTAAAGGATTTGGCATTATGAATTTATTTGATGTTACTGCCGATGAAAATATATCTGCAATACAAACAAGCTTATTACAACAAGACGATGGTAATGTTATAGAAAAACTTCGTAAAAATTTAAGTGAATTTTATAATATAGGCGACTTAAAAGTAGGTTTTTCGGTATTTGATATTTCTAATTTATCATTAAAATCAACACATATAAAAAAATCTGAAAGTCTTATTTTATTAGATAATGAAAAAGAAATAGTATGTAACTCTTTTTTTTGTAGTAAAATAGTTTCAAATGTTTTTCATAAACAAGAAATCGTTACAATTTCTGATGTAGAAAACTATGGTAAACGATCAAAAGAAAATCCTTTTTATAAAAGATTAAAAAGTAAAAATATTGGTAGCATTATTTTAATTCCGTTTAAAGCAAGCGAAAATAATGACTTAGCCTTGTTAGAAATTGCCTCACCAAGACCTTACGAATTAAACTCTGTAAATCAACAAAAACTAAGTGATATCGTTCCTGTTTTTAAAGCAGCAATAGAACGTTCATCAAAAGAATATTTAAATGTTTTAGAAGCAACAATACAAGAACATTATACCACTTTACACCCAACGGTAAAATGGCGTTTTTACGAAGCTGCAGAGCAATACCAAGCCGATCTTTATTACAAAAAAGAGGAAGTTAAAATTAAGCAAATTGTATTTAAGGATGTGTATCCTTTATTTGGTCAATCAGACATAAGAGGTTCTTCTTTAGCAAGAAACAAAGCAATTAAAGAAGATTTAATAACGCAATTAAGTTTAGCTATTTTTGTTTTAAAAGAAGCCTGTAAATCAGAAAAACTACCTATTTACAAAGAGTTAATGTTTCGTGTAAACGAATACTTAAATAGCGTTACCAAGGGATTAAAAGCTGGTGATGAAATAGGTATTTTAGACTTTTTAAAACGTGAAATTTACCCTGTTTTTAAACATATAAAAAAACTTAACAACAACCTTACAGCTGTTGTAAAAACATACATGAAGCGTTTAGATAAAGACCTACATGTTGTATATGAAAAACGAAAAGAATACGAGCAAAGTGTTGCTTTATTAAACGACAAGCTAGCTAAATTTATTGACTATAAACAAGAAGAAGCACAAGCTATGTTTCCTCATTACTTTGAGCGCTACAAAACCGATGGCGTTGAATACAACATGTATATTGGGCAATCGTTAACAAATCAAAAATCATTTGATAACATATATCTTTACAACTTGCGTTTGTGGCAATTGCAAATAATGTGCGAAATGGAAAATGTAGCAAATACCACACGTAAATCTATGGAACATGATTTACAAGTTGCTTCATTAATATTGGTGCATAGCAATCCTTTAGCTATAAAATTTAGGTTAGACGAAAAACAATTTGATGTTGACGGCGCTTATAATATCCGTTATGAAATAATAAAAAAACGAATAGACAAAGCTCACATAAAAAACACCAAAAAGCGCTTAACAATTCATGGTAAAATAGCCATCGTTTACTCACAAGATAAAGAGGCTAGAGAATATATTAAGTATATTAAATATTTACAATCTAAAAATTTACTTGGCGAGGTTGAAAATTTAGACATTGAAGATTTACAAGGAGTTTCAGGTTTAAAAGCTTTACGAGTTGAAGTTATTTATCAAAAAGATTTTGATTCTAAAAAAACAATTTCAATCGATGAACTAATGGAGGAGTTTAAACAATAAAACTATTGTATTTTTTTATATAACCCCAAAAAGCATTTAACTTTTTGGAGTGTTTTTATGCCACATTAGCAACATCTTGTATTTGAAAAGCTACTGCAAAAGCGATTACACTTACAATTATACCAATCATAAAAACGGTGTAAGTTGTTCTTAATAGTTTATATTTTCTATTTAAAACCAATCCTAAAAAATACAAATCCTTTGTAAGCGAACTGTATAAATAATCTCTATCTTTCATCATTTCATCCATTGCCCATTCAAAATCTGGCAAATTCATTTGATGAAAATTACCAAAAAACAATAAATTTACTTTTTTATTAGCAACATCTTCTTTTGTAAACTTTCCTTCCGTTACATTTGGGCGTGTTGCTATGATTGAAAGTACAATTGATGCAACTGTAAATGCTATAAAAATTACCGAAGGAATAACTAAATAATGATTGGAAGGATTGTCTAACTTCGGAATTAAAGTAGACAAAGTCATCGAAATAACAATTGCGTTTACTGATAATAAAATATTTGCTTTTGTATCGGCAATATCACTTAAAGTAATATGGTTTCTTAATGCCACACGAAACATTGTTTCAACACCACGTTCTGGCAATTCTACCTTGTTTTTTTTAAAAGCAAATTCCTCTTTCTTTTGCTTTAACTTCCTATTTTCTTGAGCTGTTTTTTTTTGAATCTTTAATAACTGTGCTAGGTTTTTACTTTTAGGTTTTTCCCAATTTTTAACAGCAAAACTAGTATAAAACCTATAATTTGTTAAAAATTTGATGTTCTCTTCAATCCATTCAAAATCAGAAAAGACATGATTTTTAGCCAGTTCCCACTCTTTTCTTAATAAAGAATTATACTCGCTAAAATTTTTACTTCCTAAATGAGAACAATCTGCATCACAAATTATTTTTTCTAATTCAGTAACTGGTATTGCATCCATTTTTGTTACTAAAATCAACTCAGAAACTTCTTTAATTATAGTTTCTGAAACATTTCTTTCTCTAAAAAACAACGCTGCTATTTTAACGCTTTCTTCTTCATGACCATCTATTTGTTTAGTATAACCTGTATCATGAAACCAAGCCGCTAACAATAATTTATTTGCTGACTCCTCATCAATTTGCATCCCTTCAACCAACTCTTTTGCTTTTTCGACAACTCGTTGTGTATGAAATACATTGTGATAAACAAACGAAGATGTTAGTTTTTCATTTAAAAGATGAATAACAAAGTTTTCAGCTTCAATTAATAAATTTTTCATTAAAAAGGTTTTTGCTAAATTAAAAATAATATTTAACTATTAATTAGATGTAAGTTTGTCGGATTAAACACGACAAAACAACGCACAAAAAGCACCTATTATTGTCATTTAAAATTAGTATATTTTTAATCCTAATTTTTTAAAACCAAAATTTCATATGCTAACTTGGGAAAAAATTATTCATTTTGCTGTAAAAGGAAACCCAACTCCAACAAAAAGAGTTGAAAAAACTGAAAATGAATGGAAAAAACTACTAACACCTGAACAGTTTAGAATTACACGTTTAAAAGGAACCGAGCGCCCCTTTTCAGGTGAATTATGTACTAGTTATGATGAAGGCAAATATAATTGTGTTTGTTGCAATACTCCTTTATTTGATTCAACTATAAAATTCGATTCAAGCTCAGGATGGCCAAGTTTTACACAACCAATAAACGAAAACGCAATTCAATATCATAGAGACATAACTTTTGGTATGGTTCGCGTAGAAGTATTATGTAATACTTGTGATGCACATTTAGGACATGTTTTTCCTGACGGACCAGAGCCTAGCGGATTACGCTACTGTATTAATTCTGAATCAATGCAATTAGAGAAACAGGTTAAAAATGACAAATAAAAACTTACAGCTAGCCACTTTAGGTGGCGGATGTTTTTGGTGTACCGAAGCTGTTTTTCAAAAAGTAAAAGGTGTTGAAAAAGTTGTTTCAGGTTATGCTGGAGGTACAGTTCCTGGGCACCCAACGTATCGCGAAGTATGTTCTGGATTAACAGGCCATGCAGAGGTTATTCAGATAACTTTTGACGCTGCTGTTATTTCTTATCAAGAAATTTTAATTATTTTTATGACAACTCACGATCCTACAACTTTAAACCAACAAGGTGCTGATCGTGGAACGGCATATCGTTCTGTAATTTTTTATCATTCTGATATACAAAAAAAAATAGCACAGCATGTTTTAAAAGAAATTGCTCCTTACTACGAAGATGCAATAGTAACCGAATTAACTGAGTATCCTATTTTTTATAAAGCAACAGAAGAACACCAAAATTATTATCAAGAAAATACGCAACAAGGATATTGTAGTTTTGTAATTGAACCAAAACTAGCCAAATTGCGAAAATTACATGCCGATAAACTAAAATAGCACTATTTTTAAAAAGACCATGAAACTTAACATTCAAGATACTTTTAATAAAGAATTACCTGCCGATAAAATTACAGGGAAAGCTCGCAGACAAGTTTTAGATGCTTGTTTTTCGTTTGTTGAACCTACAAAAACTGCGAATCCGAAATTATTACATGTTTCTACAGAAATGTTAGCCGAAATCGGACTATCAACTGAAGATGCAAATTCAGAAGAGTTTTTAAATGTTTTTACTGGAAATAAAATCATACAAAACACCCATCCTTTTGCCATGTGTTACGGCGGACATCAGTTTGGTAATTGGGCAGGACAATTGGGTGATGGTCGTGCTATAAACTTAACAGAAGTAGTACACAATAACAAACGTTGGGCTATACAATTAAAGGGATCTGGCGAAACTCCGTATTCAAGAACTGCCGACGGTTTAGCTGTTTTACGCTCATCAATACGAGAATATTTATGTAGTGAGGCCATGTTTCATTTAGAGGTTCCAACCACGCGCGCTTTGTCGTTAAGTTTATCTGGTGATGAAGTTTTAAGAGACATGCTTTACAACGGTAATTCGGCCTACGAAAAAGGAGCCATCGTTGCTCGTTTAGCGCCAAGTTTTATCCGTTTTGGGAATTTCGAAATTTTATCAGCAAGAAAAAACACACCTGCTCTAAAGGTCTTAGCAGATTATACCATCAAATATTTTTATCCTGAAATTACATCCGAAGCAAAACAAAAATATCTTGATTTTTTATCAGAAATAAGAAATAAAACAATCGACATGATTGTGCACTGGCAACGCGTTGGTTTTGTACATGGCGTAATGAATACCGATAACATGTCTATCTTAGGATTAACTATTGATTATGGGCCTTATGGTTGGTTAGAAGGTTACGATTTTGGTTGGACACCCAACACAACCGACAATCAACATAAAAGATACCGTTACGGAAATCAATCGCAAATAGGTTTATGGAATTTATTTAAACTAGCCAATGCTTTGTATCCTCTTATTGATGAAGTTCCGCCAATACAAGAAATTTTAGACGGATATTCTGATATTTATAACAAGAAATATCAAGAAATGATAAAAGCTAAAATCGGTTTATTTATTGATGATGAAAACGATAAAGAGCTTATTGGCAGATTAGAAGAAACTTTACAATTATCAGAAGCTGATATGACTATTTTCTTTAGAAATTTAGCTAAAATTACTAAAGAAGATAAATTTGATAGTGCTTTCAAAAAAATTGAAGATGCTTTTTATACTATTGATAACATTAAAAATGAGATTAAAAATCATTGGAAAGATTGGTTTCAACGCTATTTAAAAAGGTTACAACAAGAAACTCTTTCTGACGCAGAAAGAAAGGAAAAAATGAATGCTGTAAATCCAAAATATGTTTTACGAAATTACATGTCGCAACTAGCAATTGATGCTGCCGACAAAGGCGATTATAATTTAATAGACGAACTGTATCTATTACTAAAAAATCCGTATTCTGAGCAACCTAACCATCAAAAATGGTTTGCAAAACGACCAGAATGGGCGCGTCATAAAATAGGCTGTTCGGTGTTAAGTTGTAGTTCTTAAAAAATTGTACATTTAAAAATCGGCAATTAACATTATTAAATGACTTACGAATTCAAAGAAATTATTCAGCAAATAATTTTAAATCAACAAAAAGGAATACAAAATGTATTAGCCACTGTTGTTGATTTGGACGGATCATCGTACAGAAAACCTGGAGTTAGAATGTTATTATCTGACAACGGAAAAATAATGGGTGCAGTTAGCGGCGGTTGCGTAGAAAAAGAAGTGCAACTAAGAGCTCAATCGGTTTTTAAAGATCAAAAAGCAAAAATTATAACTTATGATGGCCGTTACCGTTTAGGTTGCGAAGGTGTTTTGTATATCTTATTAGAGCCTGTTAAAATAACAACCGAATTTATTACTCTTTTCTCTGAAAACTTAGCTAAAAGAAAGTCTTTTAAAATAGATTCTTATTATCAAAAAGAAGATGAATGTTATGGTAATTTCGGTTCTGTAATTGAGTTTTGTAAGCATCAAAAAATTACCTTTTCTGATCGTTTTAATCTGTCAGAAAAAAATAACAATTTAATTTTTAAGCAAAAATTACCACCTTTATTCCGTTTATTAATTATTGGTGGCGAGCACGATGCGGTAAAATTAAGCAATCAGGCAACCCAATTAGGTTGGCAAGTAGATGTAATTACTTCGATAAAAGACCCTAAACAATTGGATGATTTTCCAACAGCTAAATCTGTTATTGCTCAAACTCCAGAAGTAATTCAATTAGCCGACATTGATAAAAATACGGCTATTGTAATTATGAATCATAATTTTACGTACGATTTACGTTGGCTGCTAAAGTTACAGGAACAAAATCCTATTTATATCGGAATTTTAGGTGCCGCAAAACGACGTGAAAAGTTACTAAATGAACTGTTTGATTTTGCTCCCGAAATTAGCGACTCTTTTTTAGATAAAATTTTTACGCCAGCTGGTTTAAACATTGGTGCAGAAACACCTGAAGAAATAGCCTTATCTATTTTAGCCGAAATATTATCTGTAGTTCGTAATAAAGAAGTTTTTTCTTTAAAAAAAATTACTGGTAAAATTCATACTTAAAATGAAAAAAAGCGCCATTTTAATTCTTGCCGCAGGTAAATCTTCCCGAATGGGAAGTCCAAAACAATTACTTCCGTATAAAAAAACTACTTTATTAGGTTGGGCTATAAAACAAGCCATACAATCAAAAGCAAATGCTGTTTTTTGTGTTTTAGGGGCCAATGCAATTCCTGTAAAAAAATCAATTGAAAACTACCCTGTAACAACAATTTTTAATGCTGATTTTAACCATGGCTTAAGCTCTAGTATTGTTGCAGGAATTAATTATTTAAAAGACAAAGATTTTGATACTGTTTTAATTATGCTTGCCGATCAACCCAATGTAACGGCACATTATTTAAGTGAGTTAATCACAACATCCGAAGAAAATAGTGCTAAAATAATAGCATCTACTTATGATAAAAAAAATGGCGTTCCTGCTATTTTTCCAAAACACTATTTTCAGCAACTTTTAAAATTAAGCGGAGATAAAGGAGCTAAATATTTTTTAGAAAAACATCAAAAAGAAATTATATCTATAAAGCCTATCAATTTAATTGATATCGATACTGTTAATGAGTATCGCAACCTTTATTAAATACGCAAAAAAAAAGTAAATTTGCACTGTAAAAATACGTTTATGAACTCTGTAAAATCTTTCCTTTATTTTATTGCAATTATCATACTTGTTGGCTGTGCTTCATACAAAGCAAACTATGTTGATAAAAACGCCCCTAAAACAATTACTGTTAACAAAGAATTAGCACATTCTTTTTATTTAATTGGAGATGCAGGAAATGCTGAAATGGGAAAAACCATACCTTCTTTAAAGTATTTTAAAGAAGATTTAGCTAAAGCTGATAAAAATGCAACAGCCGTTTTTTTAGGAGATAATATTTATCCTTACGGAATGCCTAAAAAAGAAAGTACAGAGCGTAAATTGGCAGAACATCGAATACAAACACAAATTGATGTTGTAAAAAATTTTAATGGAAGACCCATTTTTATTCCAGGAAATCACGATTGGTACAATGGTGTAAAAGGATTAAAGCGCCAAGAAAAAATGGTAGAAGAAGCCTTAGGCAAAGGTTCTTTTTTACCAGAAAATGGTTGCGGAATAAAAAAAGTAACCATAAACGACGATTTAACTTTAATTGTTATTGATAGTCGTTGGTTTATTTCAGACTGGGATCAACATCCTACCATTAACGAAAACTGCGATATTAAAACACGCGAACGTTTTATGGATGAAGTAATTAGCTTATTCAAAAAAAACAGGTATAAAAACGTAGTCGTAGCAATGCATCATCCGTTATACAGTAACGGGCCTCATGGCGGTAGTTTTTCTGCTAAAGATCATTTAAAACCAATTCCTGTTTTAGGAACTCTTAAAAATGTAATCAGGTCTCATGCTGGTATTCAGACTGATAATTTTAACGAATACTACAGTAAATTTATAACCGAAATACAAAAAGCATCAGCTGCTTTTAATAAAAATATTGTTTTTGTTTCTGGTCACGAACATAATTTACAATACATAGAAAAAGGCGGATTTAAACAAGTAATTAGTGGTTCTGGTTCTAAACAATCCGCAGCTTTAATTGGTCATGGAGCTCAGTTTACTTATGGTAATCACGGGTATTCGAAACTAAACTATTACACTGACGGATCGGCTGTAATTGAATTTTATTCGGCAAATACTACCGACGGAAACAACCTCTTGTTTAGTAAACAAATCATTCAACCTAAAAAGATTGAAACATTTAGTAATTTTTCTGAATATGATACCCATCAAAAATTTATAGAAACCTCTATTTACAATCCAAAAGATACCGAAGTAAGTGGTTTTCATAAATTTATTTGGGGAGATTTACATCGTGAAAAATATGGCACAAAAGTAAAAGTACCTGTATTAGAATTAGAAAACGTTTTTGGCGGATTAAAACCTGTTAGACGTGGTGGTGGGAATCAAACAAATTCATTGCGATTAGAAAATCCGGATGGAAAACAATATGCTTTGCGCTCAGTAATAAAAGACGGAAGTCGTATTATGGGCGGTGCCTTAAAGGGAACCATAGTTGTTGATGTTTTACATGATATTTTTACGATGTCGCATCCGTATGCAGCATTTGTAATTCCAGATATGGCAAGTGCAGTAAATATTTACCACACCAATCCTAAGCTGTATTACATGCCTAAACAACCCGCTTTAGGGCAACATAACGCGCATTTTGGAGGCGAGTTGTACTTGTTAGAAGAGCGTCCTTCTGGCGACAGAAGTGAGTTAGATAGTTTTGGAAACTCAACAAAAATCATCAGTACTTTTGATGTTTTAGAAAAAATTAGAAAAAACGGAAAACACAGTATAGATCAAGAATGGGCAATTCGTTCTCGTTTATTTGACATGGTAATTGGTGATTGGGACAGGCACGAAGATCAATGGCGTTGGGCAACATTTAAAACAGATGAAGGCAAAACATTTTATCGCCCAATTCCTAGAGATAGAGATCAACCTTTTTCTAAATTTGATGGAATAATGATTCCTTTATTTCAACAATTTGCACCTATAGTAAAAAACATGCAAACTTTTGAAAACGATATTAAAAACATGAAGTGGTATAATAATTATCCTCGTTTTTTTGATGCAGAATTTTTAAATGAATTAACACTAAATGACTGGTTGCAACAAGTAAATTATATTCAAAAACACTTAACCAACGAGGTTATTGAAAAAGCTATTAAACAATTACCAAAATCAATTTATGCTATTGATGGAGAAGAAACCATCTCTAAATTAAAAGCAAGAAGAGATAATTTAAAAAATATTGCAAAACGCTATTATAAAAATCAAGCAAAAATAGTGTACATTATAGGAAGCGATAAAGACGACAAGTTTATCATTAAACGTTTAAATGATAATGAAACCAATATTGCAGTTTACAGAAAAGAAGACGAAATTTATAATCGTACCATAAAAACAAATGAAACTGACGAAGTACAACTTTATGGTTTAAATGGAAATGATGAATTTTTAATTTCTGGAGATGTTGACGATAGCGTTTTATTACGAATTATTGGCGGACAAGATCATGATCTATATACTGATGAATCTAAGGTTAGCGGTTGGAGTAAAAAAACCAAAATTTACGATTATAAATCAAAAGAAAACACCATAAATAAAAGTGCTGAAACTGCTGATTTACGTTCTGACAATTACTGGAAAAACACTTACAACCATAGAGATATAAACAATAACACAACGGTTGTTTTACCTAACTTAGGTCTTAATCCTGATGACGGTTTCTTTTTCGGAGCTTCACTTACCTACACAAAACAAGGCTTTAAAAAACGTCCTTTTGGTAGTCAACACATCATTGCTGCCAACCACTACTCTGCTACCAGCGGTTACGACATAGAATATAATGGTGAATTTACAGATTTTATAAGTGATTGGAGTTTGCATTTATATGCCAAAGTAACAAGCGATAACTATTCTTTTAATTTCTTCGGATGGGGAAATGAATCGGTTTACGATCAATCTTTCAACTTAGATCATTACCGAGTAAAAAAAGAGGAGATTAGTTTTTCTCCATCTTTATTAAAAAGATTAAGAGGCGGAAGTAAATTTAGAATTACCGGTACTATTGAATCTATAGAAATAGAGAATACGCCTACAAGAAATATTAATAATTTTAACACACAACCAACCAATATTTTTGATACCAATTATTTTTGGGGAGGTGAATTTAATTTTAACCACAACAGAGTAGACAACCCTAGTTTTCCGAGCAAAGGAATGAATTTTGATATTACTTTAGGGGCAAAAGCTAATTTAGATGATTACAAAAGACGTTTTGGTTATTTTAAAACCTCGCTGGCTATTTACCAAAACTTAGTACAAAATCGTTCGTTAGTATTTGCTTCAGAAGTAGGTACACATGTAAATGTTGGTAATCGTTTTGAAATTTACCAAGCAGCAACTTTAGGTGGCGATCGTAATTTAAGAGGCTTTCATAGAGAGCGTTTTGCAGGTACCGAAAGTTTTTACCATTCTAACGATTTACGTTTGCGTTTCGGAAGCATTAAAAACAAAATTTTACCTTTAAAATTCGGTATTACTGGTGGATTTGATTACGGTAAAATTTGGTCTCCTCATTCACCAAACTCAAAAAAATGGCATACAAGTTATGGTGGTTCTCTTTGGTTAAGTGGTATTGATATGTTTACCGCCAACGTTTCTTATTTTAAAGGAGATACCAACGAAAATCGAATTGCTTTTAGCATTGGGTTTAATTTTTAACACAAACAATAATGACACAACAAGTTGTTTTAATTTCTGGTGCTCTATTTGGAGGGTTAGCCGTAATATTTGGTGCATTTGGCGCACATGCTTTAAAGAAAATTTTATCTGAAGACCAATTAAAATCTTTTGAAACTGGGGTAAAATATCAAATGTATCATGCCATAGTTTTATTATTTGTAGGAAGTTCATTTTCAAAACCAAATCAATTAATGAGTTTGGCTTTTATTTTAGGCATCATTCTATTTTCGTTTAGTATTTACGGTTTGATTTTATCGGCTGCGAAAGGCAAAAAAATGAAGTTTTTAGGACCTATAACTCCTTTAGGCGGATTGTTATTAGTTGCTGGATGGATAATGTTATTGCTTGAGTTTATTTAAGCTTTAATTCATATAACATACCTCGGTATATTTTTATAATAACTTAAAATTTATATTTTAATTCAAATAAAAACACACGAGGCAGTGTAAAAACTTGATTAGATATAAGTAAATTATTACTAAATGTATTTCTAATTATTACTCCGTTATTATAAATATTATTAAACTTTAACCCGTAAGAAAATTTACTATTAGGCTGATAATATCCTAACGATAAATTTTGCAGTACATAATTTTGAGTGTTATTACTAAAATCATTTACAAAATGCGTAGAAAAATTAGTTTTAAATATAAAATTCTTTAAAAATCTACTATCAAAATTTAAAGAGATTTTATTTTCTGTTGAACGAGAATCTTCATCAAAGCTTACTTTATATTCCGAATAATTGTATTTTAAACTCATTTGAGTTTTTTTATTTAGTTTAATTCCCCATTTACCACTTAAATTATATTCGTAAGAATTAATAATATTAATTTCATTATTAATAACTTGATTAGTTTTAAAAAAATCTAAGCTAAAACTTAAATCTAAGTTCGATTTATTAAATATAAGTCCAAATTCTGTATTAAAACCTAAACTTTCTTCTGGTAAATTAAGTATAACAGATGTATTTAATTGATTAATTCCAGTTTGAGTTATGCTATTATTTTTTACAGGATTATTAATACTATAATCTAATGATACATCTAAAGAATATGTATCAATATTTTTATAATTACTATAATAAACACCAAAGTTATGAAAACGTTCATCTAAAAGATTTGGGTTTCCTTGCACAATTGAGTTAAATCCTGTAATCCTTATATTTTCTAAATAATTAAAATCACTTAAATATTTATTACCGTAAGCATAATCAAAATCTAGCGTTACATCATCATCTATTTTATAATCTAATTTAAATTTCGGTTCAACAAATAGCTTTGTATCTTTAATTTGGGCTCTATTAAATTTATAATAGTGTGGTTTTGCCTCTAAAATAAGTTCTACATTTCCTAACTGAGATTTTATTCCTAAACCAAAATTTAAATCAGAAAGTGTTAAAGGATTATTATTATTTAATTGAGAAAATTCTACAACAGAGTCGTCTGGTAATATTTGACGAATATTACTTTTTATTCTTGATTTTTTATAATTAAATCCAATACTATAAAAAAGATGATAATATCTACTTGTTAACCAATAGTCTTTAATTAGTAAGTTTAAGTTTTGAGCATTTATCTTATTTTTTTGTTGTATGTGATAATGTGATGCTTGGGTTAATGGTAAAAAACTTTCTAAAAATGCATTATTACTAGACCAATTATTGGTAGAAGTTGAATTTGTAATATTTTGACGAAAAGCAACTCCTAAAGTGTGCTTATTGTTGAGTTTTAAATAACCTTCTAAATTATGTGTAAAACTATTATTATCTCCATTTGTATCACTAAAAAACTGATTTGTATTTTGTAAAGTTGATAATGACTCTTTATTAAACTTTGCATCATTAAGTAAATAATTAAAATTATATATCCACTTTTGAGAAGCATTAGGGTTATAATTTAATTTTAAATTAACAATTGCAGATTTATTATCTGTATTTCTAAAATTATTTCTAGTTTCTAATATGGTTTGGTCATCTGTATAATATTCTCTTTTAGATAAAGATTTGTTTACTATATCGTTATTTGAGTAAATAGCATAACCTGTTGCATTAAATTTATTATTAAACTCATGTTGAAAATTTAAAGCTGAAAAACGTGTAAGTGATTCAAATCTGTTTTTATTATTAGATGCTAAACTCAATAAATTACTAGATAAATTACTCTTACGAAATAGGTTACTTGAGCCACCAACTAATCGAGATAAATCGTTAAAGCTTATACTACTATTATTAAAATTATTAATATCTCCGATAAAACTCATATTAGATGTAGGATTATATTTAAATAAAGCGGTGTGAAAGCTGTAAAATTTATCAAGTCCAATACCAGTTTCTATATCTCCGAATCTAAATTTCTTTTTATCTTCTTTTAAAACTACATTTAACGCTAAATCTTCATTATCTGCTAAATTTCTTAGCAATTCAGACTCTTTATAATTAGATATAATTTCAATTTTATCCATTACACCAGCAGGAATATTTTCAATAGCTAACTTTGTGCTACCATCAAAAAAAGGTTTTCCTTCTACCAGCAATTTAGTTACTGTCTTACCTTGTACTTTAATTGTATTATCATCTGTTTTTATACCTGGTAATTTATTAAGCACATCTTTCATTTTAAACTCATTACCATTGGTAAATGAATTTAATTTATAAGTAATAGTATCTTTATTTTTTACAATGGGTTGATAATTATAATTAATAACAACCTCATCTAAATTTTCATTTTTTAGGCTCAGTTTTATATTATAATTCGATTTGCTTTCTAAAAAAGATACTTGTTCATTAATTGAGTTATATGCTAAATGCGAAATTTTAAGCGAATAATTAATTCCTTTTTGCAGCTCTAGTTTATAAAACCCTTTAGCATTTGATATGGCATATTTTACAGCTACTTTTTCTTTTACAGGTACAGCAATTAAAGTTACATTTGTTAATGGTTGTTGTAGGCTATCGGTTACAAAACCACTAATAGTTGTATTGTTTTTTTGTGAAAAAACAATACAACTTAACAATAAAAAAAAGCAATTTATTAAATTTTTTAAATTCATTTTTTATAAAGAAAAACAGTAATTATTTATTTCTATTTTTCCAACGTTTTTCATCTTCTGCTGCTAACTTCTCAAACTCTTCTTCAGTAATCATTCTTTTCTTTTTTAGCTTAGGCATTTGGTTTTTCTTATTATTTTCATTAAAAAATTCTATTTTTTTAATTCCATAAGTAATACCATCTCCTTGTAGTTCTACAATCAGCCCTGGTAAATTACCATAACCTGCTGGTCCAAACTTATAAGGTAACTGTGGCGTGTACCAAGCGGTAAAATTGCGCCTAAAAACTTTGCCTTTAGGTGTTGTAACCGTATAAAAAGTAGTTGCCTTAAAGCATACAAACTCTCCTATTTGTTTGGTTTCATCATGTAACTCCCATTTTTGGTAGGGACGTACTACTAGAAACTTACCAAAATCTTCTTGTAAATTTTCTGTTATATAATTATTGGGCAGTTGTTTAATTCTACCAAAATAACCTGAAAATATTATTGCTAAATTAGCAGAACGATTATCAGAAAATAATTTTTTTTCTAAATAAAACATAGAGATAGAGTCATTAAACACTAAAGAAAAATCAAATTCTGATGCTGCTGTTTCAATTTTTAAACCTGATCTAGGAAACGAACTCAATAATGATTTATGCTTTGCTAAGTTTTTGTCTATAGTTATTTTTAAACTGTAACTAACTTTAATTTTAGCATATTGTTTTTTACTTTGAGATAAAACTGAAAGACTTAACAATAAGGAAAATAGTATAATGTATCGTTTTTTCATCATTATAAATAATAAAAAAAGAGTTGCTTGAAAATCAAACAACCTCTTTTTAGTTAAAATATTTTTTTTTAAAGCCCTTCTGTGCCCCAAATCCATACACCGACATCTAACCATGCCAATGCACCGCCTCTACATCCTCTAACCCAATCTCTTCTCAATGATCTTGCTTCTCTATGTGTAAAACCAGCTTCTCTCCACTTATCATACTCTAAATTAGCTCTTTCCCCACAACCCTGAACAACATACACTTCATTATTAGACGATTGATTGTTCTCTAACAAGTTTTTTTCGACCTGCAATTCAGTAGTATTTTTTACTTCTACTTCTTTTTTACTTTCCGTGGCATTTACCACCATTGCAATACTAAATAAAGCAATACATAATAACTTTTTCATAATTTGTAAATATTTAATTGATTAATACTTACGCAATAAATAAATAAATAAATAAATAAATAAGCAAGAGAATTATACTTTTTATTCAAATTTAAACTCATACAACATACCTCCTACCGATTTCGATTTTTCATCTGTAATGTAAAGTGCATGGTTATTTTTAAAGGTGATGCTTTCTTTTTGAGAAGAATGCCCTAAAAAGTGTTTTTTAACATCGCCTGAAAAAAAGTTATCTCCATCAAAATTTGAAAAAACAAAAACAGATTGATGGTTTAGCAAAACCATTTTTTTACCATTTGGCGATAATGCTGCACTTGTTATTTTACATGTTTGATGTGAGCATGTTTCAAAAAAAGAGAGTTGTTTTGCAATATAATTTCCTTTAATAGCAGGAATTTTATACAAAGTAGTTTTACCGAAACTATTTTTAACAGCACTTTTGGTAAAAATGTATAAAAATCCGTTTTTATACAGTAAGCTTTCTGCATCAAAAAAACGATTTTCCTTTTTTGGAGGAAACTTTGTTTGTGTTGGATATGAGAATTTAATTTTAGTTACAGTAACCTCATCTTTTTCTAATAAATCTTGATGCTGAATTTTTAAAATCCTTAAATTCTTTCGTTTGTTATTGTTATTCCCAAAATCAGCGATATATAAATTTCCTTCTTCGTCTGATGTTAAATCTTCCCAATCATTATTTTTAGCCTTTACAACAACTTCTCTAATAATTTTACCGTTAATATCAACGCCATAAATTATTGGTTTGTTTCCTGCGTCGTTTAACATCCACAATAAATTAGAACCTTTTATTTTTTCAATTCCAGAAACTTCATTTAAAGAATATGGCAAGCTTGCAAGTACCTTTAGTTCTCCAAAATTTTGACAACTAACCATCAATAAAAAAGAAACTATTGCAATACTTTTTTGTATCATACAAAATTAATTTACCAACTACCGCCAGCACCACCACCGCTAAATCCGCCGCCGCCAAAACCTCCTCCGAAGCCGCCGCCACCAAATCCACCAGAAGAACCACCAAAACCGCCGCCGCCAAATCCACCACCACGACCAGCACTACTTAAAATAATAGTTTCTAAGATATCTCTTGATGTTGAACGCCTGTAATTTCGTTTTCCACCACCTCTATTACCTTTATTTCCTTTAGAAATTACGATAAAAAAGATAATAACTATAATAAAAAAGATGATAAAACTCGGATCAAAACCTTTCGTTTTCTGCTTACGTTCGCCTTTGTATTCGCCATTTAAAACTTTAAAAATAGCTGTAGATCCTGCGTTTAATCCTGCGTAAAAATCACCTTGTTTAAACTGCGGAATAATATAATTTCGTGTAATTTCTCCAACAATTCCTGCTGTTAGTTTATGCTCTACTCCATAACCAGGAGAAATCCATATTTTTCGATCATTTTTAGCTAGTAAAATAAAAACACCGTTATCTTCTTTTGCTTGACCAATACCCCACTCATGTGCCCATCTGGGAGTTAAAATTCCGATACTTTCTCCGTTTGTCGAGTCGATAATCGCTACTACAATTTGGGTAGAAGTTGTATCAGAATATTTAATTAATTTATTTTCTAATGTTACTTTTTGCCCACTAGATAATAAACCTATATAATCGTAAACACTTGTTTGTTCTTTCGGTTTTTCAGGAACTTTATATCCTTGAGAAAATGTTGTTTGAACAACTAAAAGTCCGATAACAAAAAATAAAATATGTGCTGCTTTTTTCAAGATTTTTTTACCCTTTAGATATTTCGTTAGACAATTCATCTACATCATCTGTTTGCCAAGGAAAATGTGTTTTTAATTCCTCTCCTGCTTTTAAAACACCTTCAACAATTCCTTTTTTAAAAGCGCCTTTTTTAAAATGAGCTTGCATAATATTTTTGGTTATTGCCCAAAAATTAGCTGGCACTACTTTATTAATACCTTCATCACCATAAATTACAAATTTATGATCTTTTACAGCTACATAAATTAACACGGAATTTTGCTGCTTGGTTTCATACATTTTTAACGATTGAAACACATTTAATGCACGTTTAAAAGCATCTTCTGTATTAGAAGATGCTTCTATATGAACTCTTATCTCGCCAGAAGTATTTAGCTCTGCTTTTTTAATAGCTGCTACAATTTCTTGTTCTTCTTCTTTAGAAAGAAAGTCTTCTACTTGTGACATTATTGTTTTTTATTACCAAAATCGAAATTAACATCTGGTGCTTTTTCTGCACCTGCCTCAGCTTCAAAATAAGGTTTTCCTTCAAACCCAAACCATCCTGCAAGAATTGAATTAGGAAACACTTTTACATGATTATTATACGGCTTAATTGCTTCGTTAAAACGAGTTCTAACCGTAAGAATTTGATTTTCGGTACTTGCTAATTCATCTTGTAATTTTAAGAAATTCTGATTTGTTTTTAAATCAGGATAACGCTCTACCGTTACCAATAAACTTTTTAAAGCTCCACTTAAACCTCCTTGCACCTTATTAAATTCTGCTAATTGTTGTGGAGTTATTTTCGATGGATCAATATTCATTGAAGTTGCCTTTGCTCTTGCATTTACCACTTCTGTAAGTGTTGACTTTTCAAAATCGGCAGCTCCCTGAACTGTTTTTACTAAATTACCTATTAAATCACTTCTTCTTTGATATGCTGTTTCTACATTACCCCAAGCTTCAGCTATATTTTCGTTTAATCTTACTGCGGTATTATTAAATCCTACAACCCATTTAAAGATTGCAAATACTACTACTGCTACAATAATTAAAGGTACTAACCATTTTTTCATAATTGACTGACTTTTTTTTTATAATTGATTTTTGATTTTTTGTAATGCTGCTTTTACCCTTTCTAATCTACTTATAATTTCGTGATTATTTACAACATCTTCAGGGTTTCTTTTTAATTTTTGTTTGGCACCTTCTAAAGTAAATCCTCTTTCTTTTACTAAATTAAATATGAGTTTAAAATTTTCGATATCTTCTTTGGTAAATAACCGATTTCCTTTTGCATTTTTTTTAGGTTTAATTACCTCAAACTCTTGTTCCCAAAAACGAATTAACGAAACATTTACATTAAAGGCTTTTGATACTTCACCTATTTTATAATATCTTTTTTCAGGTAAATCTACATACATTTTCTTAGTAATTTCTAATTAATCGTACGATTGTCCTTTTTGTTGCGATGCCTTTTGCATGGCTATAAACTCTTCAGGAGTTAAATCTCCGTAATAATAATAAATCGGGTTTACAGGTCTACCATTTTTATGTACCTCATAATGTAAATGTGGAGCTGCAGATCGTCCTGTATTACCAACATAACCAATTATATCTCCACGCTTAACTTTTTGTCCTTTTCTTGCAACCATTTTACTCATGTGTGCATAAATTGTTTCATAACCATAACCATGATCTATGTATACAACTTTACCAAAAGTGGCACTACGGTATGCTTTTTTAACTCTTCCGTTACCAGAAGCAAAAATAGGCGTACCTCTTGGCGAAGTAAAATCCATTCCGTTATGCATTCTCCATGATTTTAAAATAGGATGTAAACGCATGCCATACCCCGAAGCCATTCTTTTTAAATCTTCATTTTTTACTGGCTGAACCGCAGGAATAGATGCCAACATCTTTTCTTTTTCTTTAGCCAAGCCAACAATTTCATCTAACGATTTTGATTGTACCACCATTTGTTTAGATAAAATTTCTATTTCTTTAGTTACGTTGGTAATCATCGCACTATTTTTAAAACCTTCTAAATGCTTATATCTATTTACACCACCAAAACCAGCTTTACGCTGCTCATCTGGTATCGGGCTAGCTTCAAAATAACTTCTATAAATATTATTATCACGTTCTTGTAATTCTGATAATCTTTCAGAAAGCACCGTTAATTCTTTAGACATTAACTCGGTATGCAACTTAAAATTTTCTAACTCTCTTTTTTGTGCTCTTTCATTAGGAGACATTAAAAACTGACTAAAACCTATAAAACCAAAAAAAGCAATTAATAAAACACCAATACCTCCTAAAAACGATTTCTTATATTTTTCGCTTTTTTTCGACTCTATTTTTCGGTAAGATAACGTCTCGGGGTCGTAATAATATTTTACTTTTGCCATAATACTAAATATACTATTTTTGTGCTCGTTAAACAAGCAACTTCTTTTAAGGGGTACAGTTTGAAAACACACAAATTTACAAAATGTTTTAAAACTACTTTTCAATAGTTGTTTTTTAATGATTATTTAACAAAATTTCGAGCTCAAATCGTATGAAATCTCAAGAAATAAGATCAAAATTTTTAGAATTCTATAAATCTAAAAACCATAATATTGTTCCGTCTGCACCAATGGTATTAAAAAACGACCCTACCTTAATGTTTGTAAACGCTGGTATGGTACCTTTTAAAGAATATTTTTTAGGAAATGCAGTGCCGAAAAACAATAGAATTTCTGACTCACAAAAATGTTTGCGTGTTTCTGGTAAACATAACGATTTAGATGAAGTTGGTTACGACACTTACCACCATACTATGTTTGAAATGTTAGGTAACTGGAGTTTTGGAGATTATTTTAAAAAAGAGGCAATTGCTTGGGCATGGGAATTACTTACTGAAGTATATAAAATAGATAAAGACATTTTATATGTTACTATTTTTGAAGGTGATGAAAAAGACGGCACAAAATTAGACCAAGAAGCTTATGATATTTGGAAACAATACATTGCTGAAGACCGTATTTTATTAGGAAATAAAAAAGATAATTTTTGGGAAATGGGTGCGCAAGGACCTTGCGGACCATGTTCAGAAATTCATGTAGATATTCGTTCTGCCGAAGAAAAAGCAAAAGTAGATGGTAAATCGTTAGTAAACGAAGATCATCCGCAGGTAGTAGAAATATGGAACCTGGTTTTTATGCAATACAACCGTAAAGCAAACGGATCGTTAGAGGAATTACCAAACAAACATATTGATACCGGTATGGGATTTGAACGTTTATGTATGGTATTACAAAACGTACAATCTAATTACGATACCGATGTTTTTACCCCGCTAATTAGGGAGGTAGAAACAATTGCAAATACTACTTACGGAAAAGACGAAAAAACAGATATTGCAATTCGCGTAATTATAGATCACGTTCGCGCAGTTGCTTTTTCAATTGCCGATGGACAATTACCAAGTAACACCGGAGCTGGCTATGTTATTAGACGAATTTTACGTAGAGCAGTTCGTTACGGATTTACTTTTTTAGATAAAAAAGATCCATTTATTTATAGATTAGTAGATATTCTTTCTAAAAAAATGGGAAAAGCTTTCCCTGAAATCAAATTACAAAAGCAATTAATTGAAAATGTAATTAAAGAAGAAGAAGCTTCTTTTTTAAGAACTTTAGATCAAGGGTTAATTTTATTAGATCGTATTATAGAAACATCGAATACCGAAATTATTTCTGGTAAAAAAGCATTCGAATTATACGATACTTATGGTTTTCCTATCGATTTAACTTCTTTAATTCTTAGAGAAAAAGGATTGCGCTTAGATGAAGAAGACTTTCATAAAGAAATGAAAAAACAAAAAGATCGTTCGCGTGCTGCAAGCGAATCATCAACTGATGATTGGACGGTTTTAATTAAAGATGAAGTTGAAGAGTTTGTAGGTTACGACACACTTACTGTTGATGTAAAATTAACTCGTTACCGAAAAGTTACGTCAAAAAAAGATGGCGAACAATATCAATTAGTTTTTAACATGACGCCTTTTTATCCAGAAGGTGGTGGTCAGGTTGGAGATAAAGGATATTTAGAAAGTGCTTCTGGAGATGTTATTTATATTGTTGATACCAAAAAAGAAAACAATGTAATTATTCATTTTACACAAAACCTTCCAAAAAATTTACACGAATCGTTTACTGCTGTTGTAGATAAAAAACAACGCGAAAGAACTGCTGCTAATCATACCGCAACCCATCTTTTACACCAAGCTTTAAGAGAAGTATTAGGTACACATGTAGAGCAAAAAGGAAGTGCTGTACACTCTAAACATTTACGTTTTGATTTTTCTCATTTCTCTAAATTAACAATAGAGCAATTACGCGATATAGAAAACTTTGTAAATGCCCGAATTGAAGGTAAACTACCTTTAGAAGAAAAAAGAAACACACCAAAAGAACAAGCTATTGCTGACGGAGCAATGAGTTTATTTGGCGAAAAATACGGAGATACTGTACGTTCTATTCGTTTTGGCAACTCTATTGAGTTATGTGGTGGTACACATGTACAAAACACTGGCGATATTTGGCATTTTAAAATTAAATCTGAAGGAGCTGTTGCATCTGGAGTAAGAAGAATTGAAGCGATTACTGCTGATGCTGTTAAGGACTATTATTTTGATAATAATCGTACTTTTTATGAAATGAAAGATTTATTAAATAATGCTAAAGAACCAGTAAAAGCACTACAATCTTTACAGGATGAAAACACTGTTTTAAAGAAACAAATAGAACAATTATTAAAAGACAAAGCAAGTAATTTATCTGGCGAATTAAAAAACCAATTACAAGAAATAAATGGCGTTCAGTTTTTAGCAACTAAGGTAGATTTAGATGCTAACAGCATAAAAAACATCGCTTTTGCTTTAGGAAAAGAGTTTCAGAATTTATTTTTATTCTTTGCCTCATCAGAAAAAGCAGACAAAGCTATGTTAACTTGTTATATATCTAAAGAGTTAGCAGCAGAGCGTGGTTATGATGCTGGTAAAGTGGTTAGAGAGTTAGGTAAACTAATCCACGGTGGTGGTGGTGGACAAAATTTCTTTGCTACTGCTGGTGGAAAAAACCCTGGCGGAATACCAAAAGCGTTAGATAAAGCAAAAGAATATTTAGTTTAAAACATGCACAAACAATACTTTTTTTAGCTAAAACTTTATAAATAAGTTTAGCCCCGATTGCAGCATTTGTTTGAGCTCTTTTTTGATTTTTCTTCAAAAAAAGCGAGTGCGAAAAGCGGGAAATAGCTTCAAATAATTATAAAAAAGGTTCAAAGAATATATTCTTTGAACCTTTTACTTTTTTTCATTTAACAACGTTTTATATCTAAAAATCGAATCTGTAATTATTATCTTTATGCGATGCTGAACTAAATTCAGCATGACGAAAATCTAGTCTTAGTTTAATGCTTTTTTATAGGTTGCAATGGCTCTTTCTCTTGCAAACTTATGCTCTACTATTGGTTTTGGATATGTTAATTCATCAAAATTTTCTATCCATTTTCTAATATATTGCAAGTCTTTATCAAACTTTTTTAACTGTGCTTCTGGATTAAAAACTCGAAAATACGGAGCCGCATCGCAACCTGTACCTGCTGCCCATTGCCAATTTCCGTTATTTGCAGATAGTTCATAATCTAATAATTTCTCTGCAAAATATGCTTCTCCCCAGCGCCAATCAATTAACAAATGTTTACATAAAAAACCTGCCGTAATCATTCGTACACGATTGTGCATATAACCCGTTTTATTTAGTTGTCGCATACCAGCATCAACCATCGGATATCCCGTTTCGCCCACACACCATTTTTTAAATTCTTCTTGCTTATTTCGCCAAGGAACAGCATCGTATTTTTGACGAAAATTAGTCGTTACTACTTTCGGAAAATGAAATAGTATTTGCATAAAGAATTCGCGCCAAATAAGTTCGCTTAAAAAAGTTGTATTTGTTTGCAAAGCAAAACGTACGATTTTACGGACACTTACCAACCCGAAGCGTAAATAAGGCGATAAATAGGATGTTTTATCTTGGTACGGAAAGTCTCTTACAGCATCGTAATTATTAATATTTTCTAAATTATATGGTTTTACTTTAATACTGCTTTCTTGAAATCCGATTGATTTTAATGTTGGAAATTCTGAAACAAACTCATAAAAATTATCAAACCTAATTTTAAATTCTTGAGTATCTTTTTCTTCAGAAAAATGCTGTAACCATTTGTTTTTATATGGTGTAAAAACCGTGTATGGCAAACCATCTTTCTTTACAATTTCTGACTTTTCGAAAATTACTTGATCTTTAAACCTTTTAAATTGAATATTTTTAGACATTAAAAATTCTTCAACCTGTTGATCTCTTTTAATTGCGTAAGGTTCGTAATCTTTATTTGTGTAAACTGTTTCAATATCAAATTCTGATGTGAGTTTTTGCCAAACATCCATCGGGTTCCCGACTTTTACTAACAACGATGCTTTGTTAAGTTTTAGTTGGTCATCAATCTTAGCTAAAGTTTGATAAATAAAAGAAATGCGAGCATCATCTTTTGGTAAACTTTCTAAAATCTCATTATCAAAAATAAAAACAGGAACTACTTTTTGTCTAGAATTTAAAGCTTCAAACAATCCTTTATTATCAAACAAACGCAAATCTCTTCGGAACCAAAAAATTGAAATTTTATTCATCTACTTTTTTTGCTTAAAAATACACACTTATAATATTTATTCTATTTTTGAAAAGATATTTTTATTTTAATCTTATGATTTTTCAAACTCAAGTTCCGTTAAAAAAACAGTCTTTAAATCAAATTAACTACAATGCAAAATTAATGTTATTGGGTTCTTGTTTTTCAGAAAACATAGGTAATAAACTGGCGTATTATAAGTTCGAAGCAACTGTAAATCCATTCGGAATTTTATTTCATCCGAAGGCTATCGAAAGTTTTATTACCAATGTTATTAATCAGAAAGAATATTCCGAAAATGATATCTTTTACCATAACGAACGTTGGCATTGTTTTGAGGCACATTCTTGCTTAAGTTCTTCGGATAAAAAAGAGTTGTTATACAATTTAAACCAAGCAAATAAAACCACATTTAACGAGTTACAAAACGCATCGCATTTAATAATTACTTTAGGAACTTCTTGGGTTTACAGAGAAATTAGCACAGATAACATTGTTGCCAATTGTCATAAAATACCACAGAAACAGTTTTTAAAAGAAATTTTATCCGTCGAAGAAATTATAGAAAGCTTAGAAGCGATTATCTCCTTACTTAAAACAATAAACAACAAGATATCTATCATTTTTACCGTTTCGCCTGTTCGTCATTTAAAAGATGGTTTTTTAGAAAATCAACGTAGTAAAGCGCATTTACTTTCGGCGATTCATCAAATTATTGAACCTAGAAACAACACGCATTATTTTCCTTCATATGAAATTATGATGGATGAATTACGAGATTATCGTTTCTATGCAGAAGACATGATTCATCCTAACAAAACAGCGATTACATATATTTGGGAACGTTTTTCTGAAGTTTGGCTTTCTGAAGAAGCTGAACAAACCATGAAAGAAGTAGCAACTATACAAAAAGGATTAACGCATCGTTCTTTTAATCCAACTTCTGAGGCACATTTAAAATTCTTAAAAAACCTTGAACAAAAAAAGGAAACACTTTTAAAAGCGTTTCCTTTTATGAAATTTTTATGATTATCCGTACTAAAATGCAATCATCAACTTAAGCTCATCTCAGCCTCTCATCAAAAACCACTATGCATTACAATGAGATTCCGAAATAAATTCGGAATGACGTTGAAATTATATTTTTTAGTTATTTAACTAAATACTGATCTACGTTTTGCCAAGGACCACCGTTAATTACATCAATTCCATGCCCCTGTAAAAACTGCATTGCTTGTCCGCTTCTACCACCGCTTCTACAAACAGCAATCACTGGTTTATTCCACGATTTAATTTCTTCTACATTTAAAGGCACTACTGTTAAAACGATATGTTTTGCTCCTTCACTATGTCCTTCATTCCATTCTTCTAAAGTACGTACATCTAACACTACTGCATCTTTAGCTAAATATTCTTGTATTTCGTTTGTCATTTTTTTTTTCTAAATAAATTAAATAATCCCATTTGTTTTATGCTTATTAAGACAACAAATGTAATCCGTTTTCAATTAAATTTTTGTAACTCTTGTTACTCTTTAAGTTTTCTAAATGTTCTTTAAGTACTGTTTGTATTGTAAAATTATTTTTTAAAGCTAATTCATACAATTCTAAAGACAACAACCAATCTTCATTAAAATTATTCTTTAATTTTTTAAAAATATCATCAAGTTTATTTTCAGAAACCTCATCAATATCTCTCATCTTTCTAACCTCTTCATATAAACTATAAAGTTCTTTTTGCGAAGGAGTATATTCGATTTTATGTGTTTTTGTTTCAGATACTTTTCCTAAATCTTGAAAAGACTCAACATCTGCTGGCCCAGAGTAAGCCGATACTAATTCTTTCCCTATTGCCATATCATAAATTCCCCATTCAGGCTGAAACAATACTTGCTCTTTATAAGTCACGGTACAGTTTTTAAAGGAAATAATTAAAATTTTACCTCTTAAATCACGAGTTCCAGTTATCACCTTTCCGTTAATCTTAACACCGCTTTCAAACTCTAAATTTAGCTCCTCGCCTTCGTAAATTCCGTACGCTTTTAAATCGCGCGGACTCATATCTTCAATATGTAAATTAATCCCTTTTAATTTCCCTACAGGGCTTCCAAAACCTTCTGCATGGTATCTAATTCCATGCCCTATTAACTCTTTGTCTCTATTTGCTAAAGCTGTTGGCCCTGTAGTTTGTATGTATGCTACTTTTCCTTTAGTATCTTCAATTACGTTTGTAAATATTCCTGAAACTTGAACTCCGGTACTTAATTCGACAGTTCCTAAATTTTTAGAATCGATTAATTTTTCAACACCTTTTAAGCCTCCTGTTCTAAGCGCCATGGTGTTTGCAAACTCATTTAACACCAGGCTTAAATAGGCAAAATCTGGCGTTACAAACAACTGTGGCTGTGGCTTAGTAATATCAAAACTTACATTTGCAGCTTCAATAGAATATGGCACTTTTTTAACTTCATTTTGCATACACCATTTACTTTCACCAATAGATGACAATAAACCAGCGCCGTATATTTTAGGATCATCAAGTGTTCCTATTAATCCATATTCAACCGTCCACCAATGTAAATTTCTTATTTGCGCCATTTCAGATAATTCACCCATATTATCTTGCAACCATTCAACTTTTTCTTGCGCTTCGTCAATTTCTTTTTTTGTTGAATTCGGATTTTCTTTTAAGATAGATAATAAGCGAATTGCCTCGTACATTTCATAATCTTTTGATGATGAAATTGCTTTTGATCCTATTTCTCCAAAACGACGTAAATATTCAGAATATTCAGGATTAGCAATAATTGGTGCATGTCCTGCTGCCTCATGAATAATGTCGGGTGCAGGTGTATATTCGATATGATTTATGGTTCGCATATCAGAAGCAATTACCAATACATTATAGGCTTGAAATTCCATAAATGCATTTGGCGGAATAAATCCATCAACAGAAACTGCTGCCCAGCCTATTTCTTTTAAAATACGATTCATCCCTTCCATATAAGGAATGTTCTCAACAGAAACTCCTGTTTTTTCTAATCCGTTTAAATAAGAAGCATGCGCTACTTTACTTAAATAATCAATATTCATACGCATTACATAACGCCAAACCGCTTGATTTTGCGCTGTATATTCGTGGTACGGCTGTTTAACTATAAATTTATGTAAATGTTGTGGTAACTTTTTAGTTATTTCATTTAGTTCAAAATGAGATTCCATATTGTTGTTTATTTTGCTTGGTAAATTTAAGTTTTTTATAGTTCACAAAAAATCGATATTCGTTAAATTATATATTTTGTACATTTACTTTATCGTCAAAATTAAAAACTATGAGAAATCGCGGAAATTTAAAAGTTAGACTTTTAATTGGTGCTGCCATTGCACTGTTTGCTTTATTTAAATACTGTGCTAGTTCTGAAACGAATCCGTATACTGGTAAAACACAACATATTTCTATATCGCCAAAGCAAGAAGTTGCGATTGGTTTAAGTAGTGCGCCGCAAATGGCACAACAACATGGTGGCTTATATCCGAGTCAAAAATATCAAGACTTGGTAGATCGAGTTGGCGAAAAATTACTTAGAAACAGCATTGCCAAAAACTCTGGATATCCTTTTGACTTTCATTTATTAAAAGATGAACGAACTATTAATGCTTTTGCCCTACCTGGCGGACAAGTATTTATCACCTTTGCATTGTTTTCTAAATTAAAAAACGAAGATCAATTGGCTGGTGTTTTAGGGCATGAAATTGGACATGTTATTGGTAGACATTCGGCTGCTCGTATGGCTAAGCAAGATTTAACACAAGGCATACTCTCAGGCGCTGCTGTTGGTTTTGACCCCAACACAGCACAAGGAATGGCATCTATCGCCAATGTAATTAACATGAAGTATGGTAGAAGTGACGAACTAGAAAGCGATGATTTAGGCGTAAAATTAATGATAGATGCTGGCTACAATCCTGAAAGCTTAATTGGTGTAATGGAAATTTTAAAACAAGCCGCTGGGCCTAATAGAACTCCTGAATTTCAAAGCACACACCCCGATCCTGAAAATAGGATCGAAAAAATTAACGAAGCTATTCGTAAATACAGAAAATAATTGCGATAATACTACATAATAAAATTAGACCTCACAGGTTTTAAAAACCTGTGAGGTCTTTTTGATAAATTAAAAAAACACAAACTGCTTTAGATTAAAACGAATAAATAACAAGCAAACTTAGCCCTGATTGAAGCATTTGTTTGAGCTCTTTTTTATTTTTCTTAAAAAAAGCGAGTGCAGAAAGCAGGAAACAGCTTCGCCTTATATATAGGAAACAATCGATTTCGTTATTTTTTAAAAAAGAGGCAAAAATCTTTCTTACTTTTGTTTTTTAAGACACAACAAAATGAACAAAAAAGTAATTTTAATGATTCTTGATGGTTGGGGAATCACCCAAGACCCGAAAGTATCTGCCATATACAACGCCAAAACACCTTTTATAAACTCGCTATACGATAAATTTCCACACGCACAATTACGCACCGATGGCGAACATGTGGGTTTACCAGAAGGACAAATGGGAAACTCGGAAGTTGGACACATGAATTTAGGTGCTGGTAGAATTGTATATCAAAACCTTGCTAAAATTAACAAAGCAATTGATGAAGGTACTTTAGCTCAAGAAACGGAATTACTAAATGCTTTTGAATATGCTAAAAAGAACAATAAAAACGTTCATTTCTTAGGATTGGTTTCTAATGGCGGAATTCATTCTCACATCAATCATTTAAAAGGATTACTTAGTGCTGCTGACAATTATGATTTAAAAAATGTGTTTCTTCATGCTTTTACTGACGGACGAGATTGCGATCCAAAATCAGGAAAGTTTTTTATCAATGACATTGAAGAACACATGCAAAAAACCACCGGAGAATTGGCTTCTATAACGGGTCGTTATTATGCGATGGATCGTGATAATCGCTGGAAAAGAGTACAGTTAGCTTATGATGCTTTAATTAATGGTAAAGGTGCTTTTTCTTCGGATGCTTCTCAAAGTATTCAAAACAACTATAATGAATCGGTTACTGATGAATTTATCAAACCAATTATTATGGTTGATGAAAACAACCAACCTAAAGCAACCATTAAAGAAGATGATGTGGTTATCTTTTTTAACTTTAGAACCGACAGAGGTCGTGAACTAACCGAAGCTTTAAATCAAAAAGATTTCCCTGAACTTAACATGAAAAAAATACCATTATATTTTGTTACCATGACAAATTATGATGAAACTTTTAAAAATATTAAAGTTATTTACAATAGTAATAATATTGAAAATACCTTAGGAGAAGTTTTAGAAACGGCAGGAAAAACTCAAATTAGAATTGCCGAAACTGAAAAATATCCACATGTAACATTTTTCTTTTCTGGCGGAAGAGAACAAGAATTTAATGGTGAAAAAAGATTACTTTGTCCATCTCCAAAAGTTGCTACTTACGATTTAAAACCCGAAATGAGCGCTTATGAAATTCGCGATGCCATAGTTCCTGAATTAAAAGAAAAAGCGGTAGATTTTGTTTGCTTAAACTTTGCTAATGGTGATATGGTTGGTCATACTGGTGTTTTTGAAGCTGCCGTTAAAGCATGTGAAACTGTTGATAATTGTGTTAAAGATGTTGTAACAATCGCTTTAGAAAATGATTATACAACTATATTAATTGCCGATCATGGTAATTGTGAAACAATGATGAATCCTGACGGAACACCACATACCGCGCATACTACAAATCCGGTTCCTATGATTTTAATTGACAAAGAATTAAAATCGATAAAAAATGGTGTTTTAGGTGATATTGCTCCAACTATTTTACGACTAATGAATGTAGCGCAACCTAAAGAAATGACTCAAAACTCACTTATTTAAAAACAAATGATGAAAAAAATCACTTATATTTTAATTGCCATATTGATTACTTCTTGTGCAAAAATCCAACAAAAAAAGCCAGCAGTAAAAGACAAAGACGGTAATTTAGTTGGTATTGCTACAAAAAAAGATTTTCAGCAAGAACCTTATGCTTCTGAATGGTTTAATGATTTTTACAGCTATTATGAAACAGATAAAAATACCATTACTCAATTAAAATCATATTTAAAAGAGGTAACTATTAAAGGTTTTATGGGAACTTGGTGTGGCGATAGCCAAAGAGAAATTCCTAATTTTTATAAATTATTAGATCAATCAAATTTTAATTACCGAAACCTTGAGTTGGTAACAGTTAATCGTAAAAAAAAGGCTAACGGGTTAGAAAAAGGATTTAATGTAGTTAGAGTTCCAACTTTTATCTTTTATAAAGACGGAAAAGAAATTGGTCGTTTTGTAGAACACCCTGTTGATGGAAGCTCAATTGAAGAAGATATTTTAAAAATAGTTTCTGGTAAACCATATACACATCCGTATCAAAAATAACCGTAAATTTGCGCCTCAATATTTTTAAGATGATCAAAGCAAAAACTAGAGAAGAAATAGAAATCATGCGCGAAAGTGCCTTAGTAGTATCAAAAACCTTAGGAATGCTTGCTAAAGAGGTAAAACCTGGAGTTACTACTTTACAACTTGACAAGTTAGCTGAAGATTTTATTCGTGAACAAGGAGCTATTCCTGGTTTTTTAGGATTGTATGATTTTCCGAACACACTTTGTATGAGTCCGAACTCACAAGTGGTTCATGGAATCCCTAACAATACTCCTTTACAAGAAGGCGATATTATTTCTATTGATTGTGGTGCTATTAAAAATGATTTTTATGGCGATCATGCATATACTTTTGCTGTAGGTGAAATTGCTGCTGAAACCAAAAAACTATTAGACGTTACAAGAGAGAGTTTATACGTTGGTATTCGTGAACTAAAAGTTGGTAATCGCGTTGGTGATGTTGGTTTTGCTATTCAAAATTTCACCGAAAAACATGGTTACGGAGTTGTTCGTGAATTGGTTGGTCATGGTTTAGGACGCGTAATGCACGAAGATCCTGAAATGCCAAATTATGGACGTAGAGGTCGTGGTAAAAAGTTTATTGAAGGGATGGTTGTTGCCATTGAACCTATGACAAACCTAGGAACTCACAAAATATTACAACATAATGATGGTTGGACAATTACTACTTTAGACGGTAAACCTTCTGCTCATTTTGAGCACGATGTTGCTATTGTTAACGGTAAACCTGAATTATTATCTACCTTTAAATATATTTATGATGCTTTAGGTATTGAAAGCAATGAAGAGGATGAGTTTAGAGCTTAAATTCATCAGATGAAATTAAAATATATCATTTCTATATTTGTTTTAGGCATTATCTTCATAACGCTAGGTGCTTTATTTAAAGTATTACATTTAATGCTCGCTGTTGAATTACTTACCTTTGGTACAATTTTACAAATAATTGCATTTATTTTATTTATCATCAAGTTATTTACTAACAAAAAATTTAAAGACACTTTAAATCAATAATTGAAAGTTTTTAAATCCATATTAAATACCATTCCAAGACCTTTATTAATTAAAGCAAGCTATTGGGTTCGTCCTGTAATTGCTTGGTGGTTAAAAGGTGATAATTTTACCGATCCTATTGATGGTAAATCATTTCGTAAATTTTTACCTTATGGTTATGGTATACAACGAAAAAATGCACTTTCTCCTTCTACACTATCATTAGAAAGACATCGTTTATTATGGCTTTATTTACAGAATGAAACCGTTTTTTTTTCTTCGAATAAAAAATTAAAAGTATTACATATTGCACCTGAACAATGTTTTTTAGACATTTTTAGAAAACAAAAAAACCTAGATTATATTACTTCTGATCTAGAATCGCCAATTGCTGATGTAAAAGCAGATATTTGCGATTTACCTTTTAAAGACAATGAATTTGATGTGGTGTTTTGCAATCATGTTTTAGAGCATATTCCTAATGACACCAAAGCAATGCAAGAATTATATCGCGTATTAAAACCTGGTGGATTTGGTATTTTTCAAATTCCGCAAGATTTATCAAGGGAAACTACTTTCGAAGACGATTCTATTACCGATCGTAAAGAACGTGCCGAAATATTTGGCCAGTACGATCATGTTCGCGTATACGGACGTGATTATTTTAACAAACTTCGCTCTATTGGCTTTAAAGTTGATGAAGTAGACTTCACAAAAAAAATCGTCCTAGAAAAACTAGAACGATTTGCTTTAATGAAAGGCGAAATTTTGCCTGTATGTTTTAAGAGTTAATTCTTAAACTCTTTATTATTTTGTTGAATTTTTCTCGATAAAATCAGCTAATTTTTCTAATGTCTTTCCTTTTATGAAAACAACTCCGTCTTTAGTTAATCGATAACCTCCTTTTTCAGATTTCTCAATCTCAACATCACCTTCATAGCTGTCATCAAACTGAGATTTATTAGCTTCTTGTCCACCTTTCGTGTACCAAACTAATGTATCATCTTCCTTAATTCCTTCAAGTTTTTTATCATGAAAAGCTGTTAAAAATCCTGTTTCAGCCACAACTCTTACTCTTGCTCTATCTCCCTGGTTTTCAGTAAACATATAACCAAACAAAGCACCATTTCCTTCTTTATACAAAGAATAAACTCCAGACCCTATAAATGTTCCTACTCTATATTTATTCTTGTCAATTCTAACTATTCTATCTTTATACTTATCAATTTTATCATCTTTCTTAAGTTTTTTTAATTTATCTTTTAACTTAACGGTTTTCAAAAACCTTTCTTCTTCTAAATCATATAGCATCGTCTTTCCTAATTCCTCTGAATACATTACAACCTGTCCATTACCTCTAGGCTTGGTAACAACTCCATAATTTGTTAAATCTTCAACATAAGTAAATGCTTGAGGTAATTGAACTTTGTATTTAGTTTTTGTATTAATACTTAATATTTTGGTAGGAGATTTTTCTTTATTTAAAAATAAAATATATCCTTCATTGTTTAATACCTTTTTATAAATGCTAGCCTCTACAACTTCAATTCCTCTATCATTTATTGCGCCATAGTATCCATTTTTTTCATAAACAGCTACGCCATATTTATTAAATGGGTATAACATATCAAAATCAAAAGTAAAATCTTCTGCTTTTTCTTCCCACTCTTTCTTAAGAGCTTCAATTCTTTTTAACTCCTTTTCTTTTTCTAATTTTTCTTTTTTTATTTTTTCTTCCTTAGCTGTACTTTCAATGATTGCCTCATCAACAGTTACAGATACTTCTAACATTAATTTATAATCATCAGAAGATCTGTTTTTTGATATCTGAAAAAACTTATCTACATATTTTTTTGCTTGCTCGTACTCTTTAAGCTCAAGATAAACTAAGGCTCCTGTAAGTGCGTTATTAGCAGTATTAACTTCTCCTATTTTAGCAACACCTCTTTCAAAGTGAGTTTTAGCAAGAGGGAAATCTGCTGCCTCAAGTGCTCTTTCTGATTTTTTAAAATACACATCAGCCAACTCTCTTTTAGACTGTCCATATGTTAATATGGAACTAAAAAAAACGAATAATATAATTATTTTTTTCATAAACATAATTGATTTTAATACTTGGCAAATATATTTATTTTTTTTTACACTAAATATACTTATAATTGAGTATTTTTTAATTGGAGAACATTTTTAAAGTTCCTTTTTCGTCAAAAAAAAGTAAAACCACTTTTAATTGAGAATGATTTACTAAAAATTCTTTTGTTTTTTCTAAACCCATTGCCATAAACGCTGTAGCATAAGCATCTACATCAGCACAATCTACCTTACCATAAACAGTTGCACTTAACAAATTACTTTCAGTCGCAAAACCTGTTTTTGGATTTATCGTGTGTACATATTTTTGCCCATTTACACCAATTCTAAATTTACGATAGTTACCAGAACTTGCCATAGATTGATTATCTAACTCAATATACCTCGATACACTTCTTGTTCCGTCTGAGTTTGGGTCATCAATAGCTACTTTCCAGTTTTTATTTCTTTTACTTTTCCCTCTTGCTCTTATTTCCCCACCAATTTCAACCAAATAGTTTTCTATGTTTTTACTTTCTAAAAAGCGACCAACAACATCAATTCCATACCCTTTTGCTATTGAATTAAAATCTAAACAAGATGTTTTAAATTCTTTCTGAATTTTTCTTCCTTTTAAAATTACTTTATCTAAACCAACTTGCTGCATCAAATTATGTACCGCTAAAGAATCTAAATCTTTTTTCTCTCTTTTGTACCCAAATCCCCAGGCGTTTACCAAATTACAAACCGTAGGATCGAAATACCCATTGGTTTCTTTATAAATTCTTTTTGATTTTTGAAAAACTTCTAAAAACAAATCATCTATAACAACGGTTGAGTCTCCTTTATTAATTTTTGAAATATCAGAAGTAGGCATATAAGTTGATAACGATTTATTTACCAAATAAAACAAACTATCAATCGGTTTTTGATGATTTTTAGCATCTAAATAAGTTATATGGTAGGTTGTTCCGAACACCAAACCTTCTAACTTAGTTTCATTCAATTTGTTTTTTTGACCACAAGCTGTAAAAAAAATCACCACAAAACTTGTTATAAAAAGTACTTTTTTAATCATCATATAAATTTGCTCACAAAAATAAATGATTCTATCTTCATAAAAGATTGTTAATTATCTTTTTTGTAGCATCATTTTTATAACTTTGCTTTACATATTATATAATAATACACATTTTAAAAAATAATATCACAATGAAGAAAATATTTTTATTTCTTACAGCTTCACTTATCTTAGTTTCTTGTGCATCAACCAAAGAATTTGATGCTTTAAAAGCACAGCATAAAAAAACAAAGGAAGAATTATCAACAGTTAAAGCAAACTTAACAAAATGTTTAGTTGAAAAAGAAAGCTGTGATGATAAAGTAACTACACTACAAGCTTCTGTTAACGACTTAAAACAAGACAAACAAAACACGCTTCAACATGTAGAAAACTTAACTGTTTTAACTAAAGGCGCTAATGACAATATTAAAGAAACCTTAACTCAATTAAGTAAAAAAGACAAATATATTAACCGAATTAGAGCGGCAGCTTCTAAAAAAGATTCATTAAACTTAGTTGTTGCTTTTCATTTAAAGAAAGAATTACAACAAGGTATTGATGATGAAGACATCACCGTTAATGTTGAAAAAACAGTTGTTTTTATCTCTATTTCTGATAAACTATTATTTAAAAGCGGAAGTTATAACATCTCTGAAAAAGCTTCAAAAGTTTTAGCTAAAGTAGCTACAGTTGTAAACGGACAACCAGAAATGGATGTAATGATAGAAGGTCATACTGATGATACTCCTGTTGCCAAAGGATCTACCTTAAAAGATAACTGGGGACTAAGTGTTTTACGTGCAACGTCTATTGTTCGTGAATTACAAAACAAACACAAAGTAGCTCCTAGCAGATTAATTGCTGCAGGTAGAGGGAATTATGCTCCATTAGTTGCGAATGACACTCCTGCCAACAGAGCAAAAAACAGAAGAACAAAAATTATTATTCTACCTCGTTTAAATCAATTCTTTGAATTATTAGAACAAAAAGCAGAATAATCAAATTTGATATTTTATAAAAAAACGTGCTTTTAGCGCGTTTTTTTATTTCCTAAAAATTAAACTAACTAGCTATTTGTTAACCAAATAAATAGTTGTACATTTGCAGACCTTTTTTAAGGACAAAATTATATATTAATAAACAAAAACTAATCGTGTAATTATGAACACATTAAGTTACAAAACAGTATCAGCAAACAAAAACACTGTTAACAAAGAGTGGGTTTTAGTTGATGCGGACGGGCAAACGTTGGGTCGTCTAGCTTCTAAAATAGCAATGCTAATTAGAGGTAAGTACAAACCAAATTATACTCCTCACGTAGATTGTGGAGATAACGTGGTTGTTATCAACGCAGACAAAATTAACCTAACTGGTAAAAAATGGACTGACAAGTCTTATATCCGTCACACAGGATATCCAGGAGGTCAAAGATCATTAACTGCTACAGAAATGTTTGAGAAAGATCCTACAAGATTAATCGAAAAAGCAGTAAAAGGAATGTTACCTAAAAACAAATTAGGTAGTGCGTTATACAAAAACTTGTATGCATACGCAGGTACTGAGCACCAACAAACGGCTCAAAACCCAAAACTTATTAACCTTAACGATCTTAAATAATGGAAACTGTACACAAAATAGGTAGAAGAAAAACAGCTGTTGCACGTGTTTACGTTTCTCAAGGAAGTGGAAATATCACTGTTAACAAAAAAGATTTAAACAACTATTTAACAACACCTACTTTACAATATAAAGTAAAGCAACCTTTAATGTTAACTGAGAACTTAGAGTCTTATGACATTAAAGTAAATGTTTTTGGTGGTGGTGTTACTGGTCAAGCAGAAGCAATTCGTTTAGCAATTACTAGAGCATTAGTAGCTATTAACGAAGAGCACAAAGCAGTATTAAAACCAGAAGGTTTATTAACTCGTGACCCTAGAATGGTTGAACGTAAGAAATTCGGTCAGAAGAAAGCACGTAAGAAATTCCAGTTCTCTAAACGTTAATATTATCATTGCTTTACAAAAGCATTGGTTCTTTATTTTCGAAAAAAAGAGACTGTTATTTATATATTAATTTTTAACAGTTTAGTATCTAAATATTTCAGACTTAATAATAACTACTGAGATATTGTGAAAACAGAACGTAAACACATTTTATTAAAATGGCAAACATTCAAGAATTATTAGAAAGTGGAGTGCACTTCGGTCACTTAACTAGAAAATGGAATCCAAACATGGCTCCATACATTTATACAGAGCGTAATGGTGTTCACATCATCGATTTGTATAAAACATCAGCTAAAATTGATGAAGCTGCTTTAGCTTTACAAAAAATAGCTAACTCTGGACGTAAAATCTTATTCGTTGCAACTAAAAAACAAGCTAAAGATATCGTTGCAGAAAGAGCAGAAAACGTAAACATGCCTTACATTACTGAGCGTTGGCCAGGTGGTATGTTAACAAACTTTGTTACTATTCGTAAAGCTGTTAAAAAAATGGCTTCTATTGATAGAATGAAGTTAGATGGTTCTTTTGATGCATTATCAAAAAGAGAAAAATTACAAATCAACCGTCAGAGAGCTAAATTAGAAAAGAATTTAGGTTCTATTTCTGATATGACTCGTTTACCTGCTGCTTTATTTGTAATTGATGTAAAGAAAGAGCACATTGCTATTGCTGAAGCTCAGAAATTAAACATTCCAATTTTTGCAATGGTTGATACAAACTCTGATCCAAGACCAGTTGATTTTGTAATTCCAGCAAATGACGATGCTTCTAAATCAATCGATAAAGTATTATCTTATATTACTGATGCTATTAACGAAGGCTTAACCGAAAGAAAAGCTGACAAAGAAAAAGCAAAAGTAGAAAAAGCACCTGCTAAAGCTGAAACACCAGCAAAAGAAGAGGCTAAATAAATTTAATTTAAAGGTTTCATTAATTTGAAACCTTTAAGTTTTTTACAAAAAAATATTCAATTAAAAAATAACAATAGAGATGTCAGTAAAAATTAGCGCTGCAGACGTAAAAAAATTAAGAGAAAGTACCGGAGCTGGTATGATGGATTGTAAAAATGCATTAGTAGAAGCAGAAGGAAACTTTGATAAAGCTGTTGAAGTTTTACGTAAAAAAGGACAAAAAATCGCTGCTAAAAGAGCCGATAGAGAGTCTACTGAAGGTGTAGCTATTACTAAAATTAGTGATGACAACACTTACGGTGTTGCTATTGTATTAGCATGTGAAACAGATTTCGTATCTAAAAACGATTCTTTTAAAGAATTAGCTGCTCAATTTGTTGCTATTGCTTTTAACACTAAAACTAAAGAAGAATTTTTAGCTGCTGATTTCGGTGGTGTAACAGTTGCTGAGAAGTTAATCGAACAAACAGGAGTTATCGGTGAAAAAATCGACATTACTTCTTACGAAAGACTTGAAGCGCCATATGTAGGTTCTTATACTCACGTTGGTAAAATTGCCGCTATGGTTGGTTTAACTGCTGCTATAGATAATGCTGCTGAATTAACAAAAGATTTAGCTATGCAAGCTGCTTCAATGGGAGCAACTTCTTTATCTTACAAAGGTTTTGACCCTGCTTATGTAGAGGCTGAAACTGAAGCAAGAATTGCTGCTATCGTAAAAGATAACGAAGAATTAGTTCGTTTAGGTAAAACGTTAAAAAACGTACCTCAATTTGTATCTAGATTACAATTAACTGACGATGCTATAGCAAAAGCTGAAGAAGCTGCTAAAGAGCAATTAAAAGCTGAAGGTAAACCAGAACAAATTTGGGATAAAATCTTACCAGGTAAAATGGAAAGATTTATTTCAGACAACACAACTTTAGATCAAGAACAATGTTTATTAGATCAAAAGTTTATTAAAGACGAAAAGAAAACTGTTGCAGAATATGTTTCTTCTTTTGGTAACGTAGAAGTTAAAAACTTTGTAAGAGTTACTTTAGGATAATTCTTAACATTATATAATAATTAAAACCATCCAATTTTTTGGATGGTTTTTTTATTTTATCAAAAATTTAACTCAAAAAAATTACGTAGTTTTGCATAACTTTTCAACAAAACTATGCAATACAAAAGAATCCTTTTAAAATTAAGCGGCGAAGCATTAATGGGCGATCGTCAATACGGTATAGACCCTAAAAGACTTAAAGAATACGCTCAAGAAATAAAAGAAGTAACTGATAAAAATATTCAAGTTGCAATTGTTATCGGAGGTGGTAATATTTTTAGAGGAGTTGCTGGAGCAAGCAACGGTATGGATCGTGTACAAGGAGATCACATGGGCATGTTAGCAACCTGTATAAATGGTTTAGCTTTACAAAGTGCTCTAGAAGACGAAGGTATTCACACACGTTTACAAACTGCCATTGAAATTAAAGAAATTGCCGAACCTTATATTAAAAGACGTGCCAATCGTCATTTAGAAAAAGGTAGAGTTGTTATTTTTGGAGGTGGAACAGGAAATCCTTACTTTACTACTGATACTGCTGCAGTTTTAAGAGCTATTGAAATTAATGCAGATGCTATTTTAAAAGGTACTAGAGTAGACGGAATTTACAATGTAGATCCTGAAAAGGACAAAAATGCCATAAAATACGACAACATCACTTTTAAAGATGTAATTACAAAAGGCTTAAAAGTAATGGACATGACTGCTTTTACTTTAAGTGAAGAAAACGAATTACCTATTATTGTTTTTGATATGAATAAAGAAGGAAACTTACTAAAATTAGTTTCTGGCGAAAAAATTGGAACAATAGTTGACAATAAATAAATTTAGAAAACCTTTTACATTTTAAAAGGACAATAAATACGAACAAAATGAACGAAGAAATTGATTTTATTTTAGATTCGGCAAAAGAATCAATGAACAATGCTATAGAGCATTTAATAAAAGAATTACGTACTATTAGAGCTGGTAAAGCATCGCCTGCAATGTTAGCAAATGTTCAGGTAGATTATTATGGTTCTGCCACTCCTTTAGGTCAGGTAGCAAACGTAAGTACTCCAGATGCTAGAACAATTACCATTCAGCCTTGGGAAAAAAACATGCTTCATGAAATTGAAAAAGCAATTATGATTGCCAATTTAGGCTTTAACCCGATGAACAATGGTGACAACATTATTATCAACGTACCCGCTTTAACCGAAGAGCGTCGTAAAGATTTAGCAAAACAAGCAAAAGCAGAAGGAGAGCACGCAAAAGTGGGGATAAGAAACGCTCGTAAAGATGCTAATAATGAAATTAAAAAAACTGACATTTCGGATGATTTAAAGAAAAATGCCGAAGCTGATGTACAAAACTTAACAGATACATTTAGTAAAACTATCGACGAAAAAGTATCCGTAAAGGAAAAAGAAATTATGACTGTTTAATTTCTTTTACAAACGAAAAAAAGAGTGTTTTTTAAGACACTCTTTTTTTTCGTTTAATTGTTTCATTTACCATAACTTTGTAAAAAAAATTTGAATGACTTTTTGGACTAAAATCGCAGGATTTATTTTAAGAAACCGATACTTGGTTTTAATTGCTATAGCTGTAATTACAGGGCTGTTAGTTACTCAAATGAAATACATGCGCTTCTCATATACAGAAGCTAATTTGCTTCCTGAAGATCATGAAGCAAACATACAATACAATAACTTTTTAGATATTTTTGGTGAAGAAGGTAACTTAGTTATCTTAGGTGTAAAGGATTCTACTATTTTTACTCCTGCCAAATTTAATGCTTGGAACAAATTAGTAAAAGAATTAGATAGCGTAAAGCAAGTAGATTTTACACTTTCTATTGCTGATGTAAAACAATTAAAGGCGGACAGAACAAAAAGAAAGTTTGTTTTAGAACCTTTATTTAAAAAAGATCCTACTACAAATGAGGAAGTAAATAGAATAAAAAAACAACTATTTGAAAAACTTCCCTTTTACGACAATTTACTTTATAACGATCAAGGAACTTTACAAACGGCAATTTATATAGATAAAGAAATTGTAAATACTCCTGCTCGTAGAGATTTTATTGCAGATATTTTAATCCCTATAGTTGATAAATTTGAAAAAGAGCATCAAATTGATGTTAGAATTTCGGGAATGCCATATATAAGAACAATTAACTCTCAAAACATTATTGATGAGATGAGTCTTTTTGTTTTAGGAGCTTTAGGAATTACCGCAGTAATATTCTTCTTCTTTTTTCGTTCATTTAGAGCCACTTTTATCACCTTATTAGTTGTAGGTATTGGAGTAATTTGGGCATTTGGCTTTATAGGATTATTTAGGTATGAAATAACAGTTTTATCAGCTTTAATTCCACCTTTAATTATTGTAATAGGAGTACCAAACGCAGTATTCCTTATCAATAAATATCAACAAGAAATAAAAAAACACGGTAATCAAGCAAAATCACTACAACGTGTAATTTCTAAAATTGGTAATGCAACATTAATGACAAACATTACAACTGCTTCAGGTTTTGCAACCTTTGTTTTTGTAAAAAGTCAATTATTAAGAGAATTTGGGGTTTTAGCATCAGTAAATATTGTAAGTATATTTATTCTTGCTTTATTAATTATTCCGATTATATATAGTTTTATGCCACTTCCAGAAAAAAAGCATTTAAATCACTTAGAGAAAAAGTGGATGAGCAATGTTGTTTCTTGGATGGAACAAATGGTAAAAAAACAACGTATTACGGTGTACATAACAACCGTTGTTGTTATTATTTTAAGTATGATTGGTTTGTTTCAAATTCGTGTTTCTGGTAGTTTAATTGAAGACATGCCTAAAGGAATGCAATTTTATAAAGACATTAAGTTTTTTGAAACAGAATTTGGCGGAATTATGCCTTTAGAAATTTTAATTGACACTAAAAGAGAAAAAGGTGTTATGAAGCTTTCTACTTTAAAAAAGATGGAAAAGCTAAATGAAACAATTGAAACTTTTCCTGAATTATCTAAACCAATTTCTATAACAAATTTAGTTAAATACTCTAAGCAAGCTTATTACAAAGGAAATCCCAAATATTATCAATTACCTACAAGTCAAGAAAAAGCCCACATTTTTGCTTTTACAAAAAACTCTGACAGTAATGCTGGTATGTTAAATAATTTTGTAGATAGTACAGGCCGTTACGCGCGTATTACTACTTTTATGAAAGATGTTGGTACTGATAAAATGAATATTATTCAAGAGCGATTAAATGCCGTTATCAAAAAACAATTTCCTGGTGAAAAATTTAATGTTTCAATGACAGGAAAAGCATTGGTTTTTTTAAAAGGAACTAATTACTTAATTAAAAATTTAGTTATTTCCTTATCGCTAGCTATTTTATTGATTTCAATTTTTATGGCGTGGATGTTCCGATCTTATAAAATGATTTTTATATCGTTAATTCCAAACATGTTACCTTTATTAATAACAGCAGGATTAATGGGCTTTTTTAGCATCCCAATAAAACCATCTACTATTTTAGTATTTAGTATTGCTTTTGGTATTTCGGTAGATGACACCATTCACTTTTTAGCTAAATATAGACAAGAATTATTAGCCAATAACTGGAAAATTAAACCCGCAGTATACTCTGCCCTTAAAGAAACAGGCGTAAGTATGTTTTATACTTCTATTGTATTATTTTTCGGGTTTTTGGTTTTTACCATTTCTAGTTTTGGTGGTACCATTGCCTTAGGTGGTTTAGTTTCTGTAACGCTATTATTAGCTATGGTATCTAACTTACTTTTGTTACCATCGCTTTTATTATCTTTTGAAAAGAAAATAGCTAACAAAAAAGTATTAAAAGAAACAAAATTTAAAATCTTACCTCCTAAAGAGGATAAATAATTGTATTTATCCTTTTAAATACAATTATTAGCACAAAAAAAAGAGTTAGCAAACGCTAACTCTTTTTGTTCCTTTTTCATATACTTTAGCATAGTTCTTTTTCATAACTATTATTTTTTAAAAACATACTAGGTTATTTAAAGTATATTTTTATTTTTATCCCTTAAAGTACACCACAAATGTACTTTGAATTTAAACTTTATACAACTGCGTCTTTTCGCAGGTTTTATTATTTTGCATTTATGGAACTAAAAAGCATTGGGAAATATACTAAAGAAAGAGTTTCTGACACGCCTATAAATAAAGAAACAGCGTCTTATATTTTTTATAAGAAAACAATTCCGAAATTTGTTGGCGAAGCATTATACATCTATTCTTTTAAAGAGAATAAAATGTTGTATGCACATGGTTGGCAAGAACTTTTGGGGTATAAGGATGACGAAATAACAATGCTTAAAATAGTAAGTTGCACTTCGCCAAGGCATTTTCAATTTTCTAACGAGTTAAATGACAAAGCGCTTCGTTTTTTAAATACAAAAACAACAGATTTAGAAAAATACAGTTTTACCTTAGAGTTAGAAAAAATTAATAAAGAAGGTGCAGTAGTTCCCTTATTTTCTAGAGTAGGTGTTTTTAAATCATCGGACGGAAAGGTTGAAGAAATTATCGGAGTGTCTCAAGTAATAAAATCGCTTAAGCACAGCAACATAATGCAATATGCTGCTTACGGACCTGACTCTTCTGATTTTGAAGAAACATTAAATAAAGAATTATTTAATCATTTTGCCATTTCTAGAAAAGAAAAAGAGGCACTTAGTATGGCTGCCAAGGGCTTAGCGTTTAAAGAAATTGCTAGCGAATTAAATGTTAGTCAATCGGCAATAGAAAAACGCATTATTCCTTTATACAAAAGATTTAATGTAAAAAGTTTACCACATTTAATCAGTTTTGCGCATACCAATCACATTCTCTAATTTTATTTAATGCAATAAATTAATTTGTTTAATCTTGTGTTTAGGCACTCCTATTTCTAGTAACATTTTTGTCCATTCGTTTTGATTATCTAAAATAGCTTCATTTCCTAAAATCCAAATAATATTTTTATTTGCTATGATTTTATAATTTTCACTTTTCCTATCACCTGTTTCAGTTGGATCTAAAAATTTTAGAATATTTTGGGGATTTATCAACTCTTCGGTTATCGGTTTCCCAGGGTTTACATCATCAATTACTAAATAATCACTTTCTTTCCAAGACCAAATTTTATGAATACTTAATTTAGTATTTTCTTCAATAAAGAAAAAACTAAATAATTTCATCGCACTTGTATATAAGCATACTTTGTGTTTTATAGATAATTCGTTTAAAACTCCTACTCCTAAACTTGTCTTTCCACAAAGTTGAGATCCAAAAATTAATAAATGATTTCCAGAATCATTTGCATTGATAAAATTAAAAATGGCCTGCTTTTCATTTTCATTTATTTTAAAATTCCATTGACTTAATCGAAATTGAAAAGGATAATTTGCATAGTGCTGGTACATTTTTGTTAAATACCAATAACTTGACGCCCTAAGCAAATAAAGAAACAAAATAACTACCACAAAAATAGTTACTGTATCATGTAATCCGTTTATATAAAAACTATACAAAAAAGCTCCGAAAGCAAAAAAAGCTACATCCGTAATTGTATCGTATGCAATATTTAACCATTGAGGATTAAATATGTACTTTTCTTTTTTAGGAATAAAAAATCGATTATTTATTGATGTTTTTTTGGTTAATAAAGGGCCTAAAAAATTATACAATTCAAAAAAAAACCAAAACAAGGTTATAATAATACTTGCATAAATAGGGTTTTTATAAGGTGTTAAATGCTTAATATTATCATGTAAAATAAAAGAAGGTACAAAACCTAAAGCTACATGGCCAAATTGATTTGCTAACCAAGAATAGGTTAATGTTACGCCTCGGTGAGAATCCTTACCTATTAAATCTTTTTTAAATTGATTTAAAATTGTTTTTCTTTTAATCTTACTCATTTTTATAAAAATCTGATTACAAAAATAATCTTCTTTAAAAAAATTCTAACTAAAATCAATTATAATCTACATTGATTGTTTTATTACAAAAAAGTATCTTTGCCTCTCAATTTTTAAAAGATGAAAAGAAGTAGCGTTAAAGAATTATTAAATTCTGATAAATTTTTACAAGAAGTACACGTAAAAGGATGGGTAAGAACTTTTAGAAGCAATCGTTTTATTGCTTTAAATGATGGTTCAACCATTAATAATATTCAATGTGTTGTAGATTTTGAAAATACGAATGAAGAACTTTTAAAAAGAATAACTACCAGTGCCGCTGTTAGTATTACAGGAATTTTAGAAGAAAGTCAAGGTAAAGGTCAATCTGTTGAAATTAAAGTTAGTAAATTAGAAATTTTAGGTGACTCTAATCCTGATGAATATCCAATTCAACCTAAAAAACATAGTTTAGAGTTTTTAAGAGAAAATGCACATTTACGTATTAGAACCAATACATTTAGCGCAGTAATGCGAGTTCGTTCAGCATTATCATTTGCGGTACATAAATATTTTCAAGAAAACGGATTTAATTATGTTAACACACCAATAATTACCGGTTCTGACGCCGAAGGTGCAGGAGAAATGTTTCATGTAACAAATTTTGAAACAAATAAAGCGCCATTAAACGAAGAAGGAACTATTGATTATACACAAGATTTTTTTGGTAAAGAAACCAACTTAACGGTTTCTGGTCAATTAGAAGCCGAAACTTATGCCATGGCATTAGGTAAAGTATATACTTTTGGCCCTACTTTTAGAGCTGAAAACTCTAACACAACACGTCATTTAGCTGAATTTTGGATGATTGAACCTGAGGTGGCTTTTATGGATTTAGATGGTAATATGGACTTATCTGAAGACTTTATTAAATCGGTTTTAGGATATGTTTTAGAAAATTGTAAAGATGATTTAGCCTTTTTAGATAACCGTTTAACGCAAGAAGAAAAAAGCAAACCTCAAGCACAACGTAGCGATATGAGTTTGTTAGAAAAATTAAATTTCGTTGTAGAAAATAATTTTAAACGTGTTTCTTATACTGAAGCTTTTGATATTTTACGCAACTGTAAACCAAATAAGAAAAAGAAATTTCAATTTCCAATTAACGAATGGGGTGTAGATTTACAATCAGAACACGAACGTTATTTAGTTGAAAAACACTTTAAATGTCCTGTTATTTTATTTGATTATCCAGCAGATATTAAAGCATTTTATATGCGTTTAAACGACGATGGAAAAACTGTACGCGCTATGGATGTTCTTTTTCCTGGTATTGGAGAAATTGTTGGAGGTGCTCAACGTGAAGAACGTTTAGATGTTTTAAAAGAAAAAATGGCAGCTTTAAATATTGAAGAAGAAGAATTATGGTGGTATTTAGATACTCGTAAATTTGGTACAGCTGTACATTCTGGCTTCGGATTAGGATTTGAGCGCTTGGTTTTATTTACTACCGGAATGAGTAACATTCGTGATGTAATTCCTTTTCCAAGAACACCACAAAACGCAGAGTTTTAAAAAAATCATAAAACTTACATATACAATCGTCATTCCTCACAGAATGACGATTTCTTTTTATCCTATTTCTTATATTTGTAAGTATGCTAAAACAAGGATTACATTATAAATTACTTCAAAAACTATCTCCTCAACAAATTCAGTTGATGAAATTAATTCAATTGCCTACCCAAGCTTTTGAAGAGCGATTAAAGCAAGAAATTGAAGAAAATCCTGCTTTAGATACTGGTAAAGAAGAGCCTGAAAATTTTGAAGATACCTTAACAAATGCGGAAGATTTTGATGAAGGAAACGAAAAAATTGATACTGAAGACATCAATATTGATGAATATTTAAGTGATGATGAATACCCGAGTTATAAAACTCAGGCAAATAATTATTCAGCAGATGATGAAGATAAACAAGTACCTTATGCAGCAGGAACAACTTTTCATCAATCTTTAAAAAATCAATTAAATACTTTTAGAATTGAAGAAGAAGAACGTGCTATTGCCGAATTTTTAGTTGGTAGTATTGATGATAGCGGATACATTCGTAGAGAAATTATCGATTTAGTTGATGATTTAGCTTTTACTCAAAATGTATTTACATCTGAAGAAAAAGTAAGCAATGTTTTAACCAACGTGGTTCAAAAGTTAGATCCTGTTGGTGTTGGTGCACGCGATTTAAAAGAGTGTTTAATTATTCAGTTAAAATCTAAATCGGTAAAAGAAACTAGAATTTTAGCTATTGATATTCTTGAAAATGCTTTTGATCATTTTGTAAAGAAGCACTATAAAAAACTGCTAGAAAAATTTAATATTAACGAAGAACAGTTAAAAGAAATAATTGCCGAAATAGGACGCTTAAATCCGAAACCTGGTAGTTCTTACGCTGGCAACAATAAAATTGCAGAACAAATTGTTCCAGATTTTTCGATACAAATTATTGACGGAGTTTTAGAACTTACCTTAAACTCAAGAAACGCTCCCGAATTGCATGTTTCTCGCGAATACAACAACATGCTAAAAGGTTATAGTGATGCTAAAAATAAAAGCAAAAGTCAAAAAGACGCGGTAATGTTCATCAAACAAAAATTAGATGCCGCAAAATGGTTTATTGATGCCATAAAACAACGTCAACAAACATTATTAGTTACTATGAACGCGATAATGCATCGACAAGAAGCATATTTTTTAACAGGTGATGAGCGTAAACTAAAACCCATGATTTTAAAGGATATTGCTGATGAAATTCAGATGGATGTTTCAACCGTTTCTAGAGTTGCGAATAGCAAATATGTAACGACACCTTACGGAACAAAATTGATTAAAGTGTTTTTCTCAGAATCGATGAAAAATGATCAAGGTGAAGACGTTTCAACTCGTGAAATTAAAAAAATTCTTGAAACTGTTATTCAAGAAGAAGATAAAAGAAAGCCGTTAACGGATGAAAAATTATCGAAAATATTGAAAGAAAAAGGCTATCCTATCGCTAGGAGAACGGTTGCCAAATATCGCGAGCAATTAGATATTTCGGTAGCAAGATTACGTAAAGAAATATAATGCGCTGGCACAAGTTTATATCAACCGTTTTACATCCAATTGTTATACCAACAATTGGCATAATTCTTTACTTTATCTTTACGCCAATTAACTTAAGTCGTCATCAGCAATACACAATATTAGGTATTGTGTTTGTTACAACTTATGTAATACCACTACTTTTGTTAATCATTTTAAAATCTTTAGGATATATAAAATCGTTTCAAGTACACGGAATAAATGAACGTAAAGTTCCTATTTTTTTAATGATGACATTACATTTTATGTTAGGTAATTTTTTTACAAAAACTGCCATTATTAAAGATTTAAGTTTTTTGTTTTTTGGGGTAGTTTTTGGCTTGGGAATTGTTTATATGCTTTTTATTACAAAAATAAAAACTAGTTTACATTTATTATCAATGGGGGCAACATTAGGTTATTTTTTACTTTTTAACCAATTATACAACGTAAATGTTTTACCATTAATTTTAATCTTAGTTTCATTGTCAGGCTTATTAGCAAGCTCTAGATTACATTTAAAAGCTCACACTTACAACGAAGTTTATCTTGGTTTTTTTATCGGTCTTTTAAGTCCTTTTTTGGCTTATTTTATATTATAGTAGATAAAAACTTAATCCGAATCTAATTACGTTTGTATTAATATCATCTCCATTTAAAGCTGCACTTTTAAATACAGGAGTTAAGCCGTAATATAAATGAAAATTAAAAGTTCCGTAACCCGCAGAAATAATAAATCCTGTTTGAAATTTATTATATGCTGATAAGTTTGATATTGAAATTTGAGTGCCAGCATCGGTATACTTAAAAGTATGATTAAAATTATAACTTAACTTAATACCTGTATAAACTCTCCAAAACGAATACGTATTTACTGCTGAAGTTCGCCATCTAAATTGAATTGGCATTTCAATATTATGTATTTTTAATTTATTAGAGCTAAGAGAATTCCCTATTTCAAAACTATTCGGATTTCCTTTTATTACTTTTAAATTATGATTAAAAGAATCAAAACCATAACCTAAACCAATGCCTAGAGCTACTCTACCGCTTTTAGCTAACGGAACATCTTTTATATATCCGCCAGAAAATCCGAAGGAAAAACCACTTTTATTAAGCTCTTTTGGTTGTTTATCAAAAATATTATATGATACATTTATATATAACTGATCTTCCCAATATACATCTCCAACTTGTAAAGAATCTCTTTGAGCATAGATTGTTATACTTATAAAAAACAAAAATAGACTTATACTTTTTTTCATAATACTTAATAACGTATAAATATAGTTTTTTTATATAAAAAAAGAGCAATCGTACGATTGCTCTTTTACTTATTTATTTAAAAAGTAATTACTTTTTAATATCGCTTGCTTTATGTGTAGATAAACTTAATTTAAGAGCGTTTACATCTCTTAATTTTTCACGAATATCGGCTAATGTACCAACACTCGATTCTTTATCTGCTTTAATAGAAGTAGTCATAAACGGAACTTCTGCTTCAGAAACATTACCTCTTTCTATAAAAATAAAAGAAGGTACATCCTCTGGTGTTGCAATTTTATCGTTTAACTGAATTCTATTATAACTTGTTCCAAATTTAGCATCTTTAGCTTTACCAACGTAAATTGTACTTACTAAACTTTTACGTTCTAATTTCTTTACTTCACTTGCACTAGGTAAACGAGGAGCTTCGATTGATAAATCGTTTTCTCTCATTACTGTAGTAACCATGAAGAAAAATAATAACATAAAAACAATATCAGGTAGTGAAGAAGTATTCACTGCTGGCATCTCTTTTTTCTTCTTTTTAAATTTAGACATACTTAAATTGTTTTAATACTATTTATTGAACATTCGTTGGATCTGTATCAGATATAATTTGAGGGTAACTACTCTTAATATCTTCAACTTTCTTTCTTAATGCTTCATCTTTTCTTGCACTTGCTTTAAAAGCTTTATCTAATTCTGTAAAGCTCATACCATATTTCTCTTGGCATAATCTGTTACGTAATTCTGAATAAGCTTTTAATAATTCATTTTGTACAGATACATACATTCCAAACTCGGTACCTCTATCACTTTCTACAGAGATAATTGCTTTATTTGGATGATCTGATGAATTAGGATTTTTTTCTCCTTTACAATAGTTACAAGACGCTCCTGCATCTTTTCCTGGCATTGGGTTACCAATACCACCACCATTATCTATAAATTTAATAGCCGCATCTTTTAAGTCTTTTAACTCCATACCCTCTTCTTCTACGAACAATTGGTTATTTCTGTTAATACTAACTTGAAAAATGTTTTTCTCTTTTACAATAGGTGGTTTAACATCTGTTTTTTCAGCTAACTTTTTAGGGATACCTGAATCTACATCCATTGTTGTTGTTACAAGGAAAAAGATAAGTAGCAAGAATGCAATATCTGCCATCGAACCTGCATTAATTTCTGGGTTTTCTCTTCTTGCCATAATAACTTACGATTTAACGATTCCTTTTAATAAATCTACTACAAAGAATGCTCCTGCAACAGCACCTAAAGTCATACTAAAGCTGATTCCAGTTCCTACCCATTTAGATATACTTCCTTCTCCAACTAATTCTGATCCATCTGCCCCCATTACTTGTCCGTTAGAAGACAACATGTAACATACAGCAAAAATTACACCTAAAGCTACAACGCCTAAAACTGTTTTCTTTAAAGCTGCTGGATTTTTAAACATACTTAATAGTGAAATCACTACAGCAACAACTACTATTCCTATTAATAAATAATATGAATAAGTAACTAATGGAGAAACAGCATCAGAAACCGCTTCTAGGTTTTCTTTATCTATTCTTACAACGTTTACAAACAACGCAGCACCTATAAGTGATATTGCAGCTGTAAGTAATGTTAATATTTTATTATTCATATATCTTTTTATTTTTTATACTTAGCTAATAAGTCGATTAAAGAAATTGAAGCATCTTCCATATTATTTACAATACTATCAATTTTAGAAACGATGTAATTGTAAAAAATTTGTAAAATAATTGCTACAACAAGACCAAATACAGTTGTTAAAAGCGCAATTTTAATACCACCTGCTACTACTGCTGGAGAAATATCATTTGCTACTGCGATCTTATCAAAAGCTTCAATCATACCAATTACAGTTCCCATGAACCCTAACATTGGTGCTAATGCGATAAATAAAGATAACCAAGAAACATTTTTCTCTAATAATCCCATTTGTACTCCACCGTAACCTACTACAGCTTTTTCAGCAGCTTCTAATCCTTCGTCAGCTCTTTCTAATCCTTGGTAAAAGATAGATGCAACTGGTCCTTTTGTATTTCTACAAACTTCTTTTGCAGCTTCTACACCACCAGAACTTAATGCTTCATCAACATTAGCTACTAATTTTTTAGTATTAGTTGTAGCCATGTTTAAATAAATAATTCTTTCAATTGCGATTGCTAAACCTAAAATTAAAGCTACCAATACGATTCCCATAAACTTAGGGTCTCCTTCAATAAAACGTTGTTTTAACTCTTGGTGAAAAGTTTTCTCTGCTTCTTGAGCATAAGTTGACTGAATAGCCCCTAAAAACATAAATCCTGCAACAGTTAGGAAATTTACTACTTTCTTCATTTTGTTATAATTAATTTTAAATAGTTAACGGGTTAAAAATACAAATTTTACTATGAAAAACTCATTTTTTTGCAAATAAGTGATTCTTTACTTGTACTTATTACACTTTTAATTTTCAGAGTGCCAAGTAACAAAAAAATGTTGGGACATTAAAAAAAACTATGTTATTTATGTTTTTTTTATCCTTTCTACTAGTATTTCAAGTAGTTATGGATGTAAATTTAGTGAAAAAAACACAATTTAGTTGATTTCTCCTCGTAAAGACATTTCAAAATAGCTTCTAAACTCTTCTTTCGAGAACTTTTCACCTAATAAATACATCATTTTTGCTACCGCAGTTTCTGTTGTAATATTTTTTCCATCTACAATTCCGATCCGTTTTAAATCAGAACTTGTTTCGTAATGCCCTAAAATAACACTTCCGCCTGCACACTGTGTTACATTTACAATATAGATACCTTTTTTAACTGCTGCCTCTAATAAATTTAAAAACCATTTTTCGGTAGGTGCATTACCCGAACCGTACGTTTCTAAAACAACCCCTTTTAAATTAGGAATATCCATAAAACTTTTTACTACTGATGCTGTAATTCCTGGAAACAATTTTAAAATTGCAACATTATTATCTAATCGCTTTCTAAAAACAAGTTCTTCTTTTTCTTTTCCCAACCTAAATAACATCGGATAATTAAAATTTAAATGCACCCCGCTTTCCGCCAAAGGTGGATAGTTCATAGAAGCAAAAGCTTCAAATTGTTCTGCATTTATTTTAGTAGTTCTATTTGCTCTATATAATTTATACTCAAAATACAAACCAACTTCTTGTATTACTGGTTTTTCATTTTCGTATGTTGATGCTATTTGAATAGAGGTTATTAAATTTTCTTTTGCATCGGTTCTTAAATCACCTATTGGTAGTTGAGAACCTGTAAAAATTACAGGTTTTTGTAAATTCTCGAACATAAAACTAATTGCTGATGATGTATAAGACATCGTATCTGATCCTGTAAGCACCACAAAACCATCAAACTTTTCATAATTGTCTGAAATAATTTGAGCAATATCAATATAATAATTCACATTCATATTTGAGGAATCCATCGGTTCATCAAACGAAATGGTAGAAATATCACAATTTAACTGTTGCAATTCTGGAATTTTACTTGATATCTGACTAAAATCAAAAGCCCTTAAAGCTCCCGTTTCATAATCTTTTACCATACCAATGGTTCCGCCCGTGTAAACTATTAAAATCTTAGGTTTTTTTGACATTATGACATTTTCTTATTAAGAATTTAACTATGGAATAATTTATGTTGTAAATTTATCAAACAAAAATGACACAAAATTTTAAAACTAAATAAATTATGATAGGTTTTTATATTTTAATTGGTGTAATCTCTTTATTCAGTTGGATTGTGAGTAACACACTTAAAAGAAAATTTGAAAAATATTCAAATGTTCATTTAAGAAACGGAATGAGCGGTGCCGAAATTGCTCAAAAAATGCTAGCTGATCACGGAATTAACGATGTAAAAGTAATTTCTACTCCTGGTATGTTAACCGATCATTACAATCCGCAAAACAAAACGGTTAATTTAAGCGAAGGCGTTTACAATCAACGTAACGCTTCTGCTGCTGCAGTTGCGGCTCACGAAGTTGGACATGCTGTTCAACACGCAAAAGCATATCAATGGTTAACAATGCGTTCTAAATTAGTACCTGTTGTTAGTATTTCTTCTCGTTTTTCTCAATGGATGATTATTGGTGGAATTGTTTTAGGTGCTGGTGCGGGTCAACCAGGAATTGGACAAATGGTTGCTATTGGTGGATTAATTTTTATGGCAATGGGAACTTTATTTAGTTTTATTACTTTACCTGTTGAGTATGATGCTAGTAACAGAGCTTTAGCTTGGCTAGAAAACAAACATATTGTTACCCGTGAAGAATTAGCAGGCTCTAAAGATGCTTTAAAATGGGCTGCAAGAACTTATTTAGTTGCTGCACTAGGTTCGTTAGCAATGTTATTATATTGGGGATTACGAATTTTAGGTAGCAGAGATTAATATTGCTATTACACTATTTTAAAAAAAAAGCCTTTTTGAAAAATCAAAAAGGCTTTTTTTTATATAATTTTATCGAATACAAATTAATCATTCAGCTTTAAAACTGCCATGAATGCTTCTTGCGGAATTTCAACATTACCAACCTGACGCATTCTCTTTTTACCTTTTTTCTGCTTTTCTAATAATTTACGTTTACGTGAAATATCACCTCCATAACATTTTGCTGTTACATCTTTACGTAAAGCTTTTGTAGTTTCACGCGCAATAATTTTTGCTCCAATTGCAGCCTGAATAGGAATATCAAACTGTTGTCTTGGTATTAATGTTTTAAGTTTTTCAACTATTTTTTTACCAATTGTGTACGCATTATCTGCATGCAATAATGCGGAAAGTGCATCTACTGGTTGTCCGTTTAATAAAATATCTACACGTACTAATTTAGAAGTTCGCATTCCTATCGGAGCATAATCAAAAGAAGCATATCCTTTAGAAACCGTTTTTAATCGATCATAAAAATCGAAAACAATTTCTGCCAACGGCATATCAAATGTTAATTCAACTCTTTCGGTTGTTAGATACGTTTGATTTACAATCTCTCCTCTTTTTTCAATACAAAGCGACATTACTTGCCCCACAAAATCAGATTTTGTTATGATTGATGCTTTAATAAAAGGCTCTTCTACTCTATCTAACCTTGATGGATCTGGTAAATCTGTCGGATTGTTTAACAATACTATTTCCTCTGGATTTTTCTTTGTATAAGCATGATATGATACGTTTGGCACCGTAGTAATTACCGTCATATTAAACTCACGCTCTAAACGTTCTTGAATAATTTCCATGTGTAACATTCCTAAAAACCCACATCGAAATCCAAAACCTAAAGCTGCTGAACTTTCTGGTTGAAACACTAAAGAAGCATCATTTAATTGTAATTTTTCCATTGAGTTACGAAGCTCTTCGTAATCTTCTGTATCAACAGGGTAAATACCCGCAAATACCATTGGCTTTACATCTTCAAAACCATCAATTGTATCGGTTGTAGGGTTTTCAAAATCGGTAATTGTATCTCCTACTTTTACTTCTTTTGCGGCTTTAATACCTGTAATTAAATACCCTACATCTCCTGTTTTTACTTCTTTTTTTACTTCTTGTTCTAACTTTAAAGTACCAACCTCATCAGCTCCATACTCTTTACCTGTTGCCATGAATTTAATTCGTTGATTCTTTTTGATAGAACCATCAATTACTCTAAAATAAGTTTCAATTCCACGGTAAGAATTATATACCGAATCAAAAATTAAGGCTTTTAATGGCGCATCAGGATTTCCTTGGGGCGCAGGAACTTTATTTATAATTGCTGCTAAAATATTATCTACTCCAAAACCAGTTTTTCCACTTGCGTGAATTACATCTTCGGCGTCACATCCTAATAAATCAACAATATCATCGGTAACTTCTTCAGGATTTGCACTTGGTAAATCCACTTTATTTAATACCGGAATAATTTCTAAATCATTATCTAACGCTAAATATAAATTAGAAATTGTTTGTGCCTGTATACTTTGTGCTGCATCAACAATTAACAAAGCACCTTCACAAGCAGCGATAGAACGAGAAACTTCATACGAGAAATCTACGTGTCCTGGAGTATCAATTAAATTTAATACATATTCTTCTCCTTCATACGTATATTCCATTTGAATTGCGTGTGACTTAATGGTAATACCACGCTCACGCTCTAAATCCATATTATCTAAAAGCTGACTTTGTTTTTCACGCTCGGTAACCGAACCTGTATAGTCTAATAATCTATCAGCAAGTGTGCTTTTACCGTGATCAATATGCGCAATAATGCAAAAGTTTCTTATTTTTTTCATGCTTCGTGTTCTAACTTCTTATGACCGACAAAGATACTTTTTTGAAAAACGTTGTACAATTAAAAATTTACTCAATAAAAAAATAAAAACTAACTTTGCAGCATGGTAAAAATTGGCAATATTGAACTTCCTGATTTTCCGCTTTTATTAGCGCCAATGGAAGATGTAAGTGACCCACCGTTTAGAGCTTTATGCAAAGAAAATGGTGCTGACGTGGTATATACTGAATTTATTTCATCAGAAGGACTGATTCGTGATGCTGCAAAAAGCGTTATGAAATTAGATATTTACGAAAAAGAACGCCCTGTTGGGATTCAGATTTTTGGTGCAAATTTAGATTCAATGCTAAAAACGGTAGAAATTGTTGAAAAATCGAACCCAGATATTATTGACATTAACTTCGGATGCCCAGTTAAAAAAGTGGTTTCTAAAGGTGCTGGTGCTGGAATTTTAAAAGATATAGATTTAATGGTTTCTTTAACTGAAGCCATGGTAAAACATACTAATTTACCTGTTACCGTAAAAACACGTTTAGGCTGGGATCATGATTCGATAAGAATTGTTGAAGTTGCCGAGCGTTTGCAGGATGTTGGTTGTGCTGCAATTTCTATTCATGGCCGTACGCGTGCGCAAATGTACAAAGGTGATGCAGATTGGGCGCCAATTGCACAAGTAAAGAACAATCAACGAATGCACATTCCTGTTTTTGGTAATGGTGATGTTACCTCGCCAGAAAAAGCAATGGAAATGCGTGATAAATATGGTTTAGATGGCTGTATGATTGGTAGAGCAGCAATTGGGTATCCTTGGTTTTTTAACGAAGTAAAACATTATTTTAAAACGGGTAAGTATTTAGCTAAGCCAACAATTGCACAACGTGTAGAAATGGCTCGTAGGCATTTACAAATGGCTATTGATTGGAAAGGACCTGTGTTAGGTGTTTTTGAGACCAGAAGACATTATACCAATTATTTTAAAGGGATTCCGCATTTTAAAGAATACCGAATGAAAATGGTTACTTCGGATGATGCAAAAGATGTTTTTGCTGTTTTTGATGAAGTCGAAGCTAAATTCGGAAACGCTACAATTCCTGAGATTAAGTAATTATTCTTTAACAATTACCGAGTTTATCATTTTAATTACATCTTTATAATAAAATGAATAATATGGATTTTCTGTTGAATATCTAAAATAATATACTCTCTTACCACCTAATATTATAGCATCTAAATGAGTTCTTGTAACTAAAGTCCATTCTACACCATATTTAATATATATTATTTCTCCATATACTTTATGCTTCTCCCTAATTAACTCATATTTAAAACCTTTATGTTTTTTCTTTTTATCACTTAAATACAAGGCTAAAACCTCTTTAGAGGTGTAAGCTTTTATAGAATCTTTACTCTGACTATAAGCTGTTAAATAATTTTCCCAGTAACTCCCCTTTTTATAAACATTGTTTTTATTAAACTCATATATTTCTTGAGCTTTTTTCTTCTTAAGAGCATCACTCTTATTTATTTTTATTGGTTTTCTTTCAACTCCTAATGGTGAATACATAATTAAATTATGAGCATCGTAATAAGCATCCCACTTATCAAAAACATCAAATGTAAAATACCTATTATAAGTATTTACCTGTTCGTTAGTTAATAGGACATAATTTTTCTTTGTATTTTGTAAAAAAGGGTGTCTTTTTTTTACACTGCAAGAAAATATTATTAAAAAATTTAGTAATAGGAGTAGTCTAAAGTATTTCCTCATTAAGTTTATTTTTCAATAAATTTAATAGAAATTCTTGAACTGGCAATTTTTGAAGCAATATGACCTAGTGCAGAAATAGTACAAATTACTATTAACAAATTCATCCATCTAAATTCTACCGGATAAGCCAATGTTTCAGTAATCATAAACAGCTCGTAACGCTGTTGAATTAACACTAACAAAACACCAGTAACCAAGCCCACTAGCATACCTACAATGGTTAATAAAAAACCTTGCAGCACAAATATTTTTTTAATTTCATCAATACTAGCACCTAAATTATATAAGGTTTTAAGGTTTTTTTGCTTATCGATAATCATCATAATTATCGAACCGATTACATTAAACAAAGCGATGGCTATTATCAACGTGAAAATTAAATAAGAAACAAAATTTTCGGTGTTAATCACCTTATAATACAAGGCATTTAACTGTGCCCTTGTTTTTATACTAAAATTAGCACCAAACGTTTCTTGAAGTTTTTCTTGAAAATCATCTAAATCAACCGTTGAATTTAGCTTTATTTCGATTCCTGAAATTTGATTTTTTTCGTAATTCAGTAACTCTTGTGCTAAAGACAATTCAGTAAAAACATATTTATTTTGAAATTCTTCCGACCCCGAATATGAACCGATTATTTGAGTAGCAACCGATTTAAAAGCATTGTTTACATTTACAAATCCTTTTCCTGGTTTTGGCACCATTATTTGCAACGGTTCTCCAAAATTTAAAATTCCTAACGATAACTTATATGAAATTCCGTTACCAATAACGGCTGTGTTTTTAAACTCAGGATCAACCCAAGTTCCTACATCTAGCAAAGAATCAACAGGAATAATGTTTTTGTAATTTTCATCAACACCTTTAATAAAAGCAACCTGGCTTTTATCTTTATATTTTAAAAAAACACGTTCTTCAATTATTTTCGAAACACTTTTTATTTGTGCGTTCTCAAGTAATTTTTGATGAATATCATCGGTATATTTAAACGACTTTCCTTTTACTGATGTGATTCTTATATCTGGGTCAGAATCTTTAAGCATATTATCGCTAAATGTTCTTAATCCTGAAAATCCAGATAAAATAATAAATAAAGCTAAAGCACCTACAACTACACCAAAAACCGCAATAAATGTTATAATATTAATTGCGTTGGTACTTGTTTTAGAAAACAGATATCTTTTAGCTATGTATAAAGAAAATTTCAACTATTAATAAATCTTAGTTAGCAATGTAATTAAAATTTATTAACGTTTTTGACGACGTGGTAAAACATCTGGATTTTTAATCGGATTTACGTCTTCTCCTTTTAATGACTTATCTAAATCTTCAATATAATCTAAACTGTCATCACCAAAAAACAACAATTCTGGCATCCTTCTTAATTGATGCCTTGTTCTTTTTGCCATTTCATAACGAATCGTTGATGTATTAGATATTACACCTTCTACAATTTCATTTCTTTTATCCGAAGGAAAAACGCTTAAATACACTTTAGCAACACCTAAATCGGCAGTAACCGAAACTTTAGATACTGATATAATTACCCCCTTCATTCCACCTTGTGCAGCACGTTGTAAAACATCTACCAAATCTTCTTGCAATACTCCTGCAATTTTTCGTTGTCTATTAGTTTCTTCCATGCTGCAAATTTAAGCATAAAATTACGGAGTGTAAATTTTATTTTTTATAGCATACATTACCATTCCTACCCTGTTACGTACATTTAGTTTTGTAAACAAGCTATCGCGATAACCATCTATGGTTTTAGGGCTTAAAAACATTTTATCGGCAATTTCTTTGTAAGTTAACTCAGAACACGCTAATTTCATAAACTTCATCTCGTTATCTTTAAACGATACGTTATTTTTTCCGTTTTTACCCGAAACAGAATCTAGCAATAAAGTGGTTACATTTCTGGTATGATAAAAACCATTATCCATCATTTCTAACAATGCCTGCTCTAATACTTGTTTTTTAGTGTCTTTTAGTAAATACCCTACAGCTCCTGCTTTTAGCATTTTTAAAATTGTATTATCAGCATCTTCAACAGACAAGGCTATAACATGTACATTTGGATAATTTTCAACAATCCACTCTGTCGTTTCAATACCATTCATAATAGGCATATTAACATCAACCAAAACAATATCTGGGATGTTTTTAGGTGATGCTGAAAATTTTTCGGCGACTTCTTTTCCGTTTTTACTGGTATATAATACTTTAAATTTATCAAAAGTATTTACCATCCCTTCAATAGCTTGAGACAATAGCGTATGGTCGTCTACAACTACAACTGAATATTTCATAGTTACGCAAATTTGGTTATTATTGTTGTAGGGGAGAGATTTTTTTATTCCTTAAATATAATAATTTATTATTAAACTTGTTCCTTTTTGGGGTGCTGATTTCATTTTAACCTCAGCATTAATCAATTTTGCTCTTGCTTTTATGTTTTGTAATCCGATTCCGTTTTGGGTATTTACATCCGTTTTAAAACCAACGCCATCATCTTTTGCTATAATTTCAATAGTTGTTTTTTTATAAGATATAGAAACCGTAAGTTTTGATGCTTTTGAGTGTTTTATAGTGTTCGATAAAAACTCTTGCAAGATTCTAAAAATTATAATTCCGTGCTTTTCATTTACTTCTATTTCTTCTCCTGTAATAATTAAATCAGATTCTATATATTTTAATCGATCAAACCGATCTAACTCCAGCCTTAAGGCCTCTTTAAAGTTTATTTTTCTTATAAAATCTGGATTTATTGATTTTGATAAAGCTCTAACTTCATTTAAACTTTTGGTAATTATCTCTGAAATTTCATCTATATTTTCAATAGATGCATGTTGCATTTGTATTTTTGCCAATGTTAAAAGCTGCCCGATATTATCGTGTAGTTCCCAACTAATATTCCGTAAGGTTTCTTCACGAATTTCTATTTGAGTTGCTGTAATTCCTTCTTCATACTTTTTTTTATTTTCTTCTCGTTCTAATAATAATTTATTTTTACGACGCTGAAAAACTGTAAAAAGAATAATTAAAAAAACTACTCCGAGTACAGTTAAAATAGTTACAATAATAAGGGCTACCTGATCTTTTTCCAACACTTTATAATTCCAAAAATAAAACAAACATGCATAATAATTGTAAGCATTACCTGTATATTAAATGCATTTATATTGTTATTTATATAAACAAATTCATAGGCAGCAGTTAATGGTATGGTACCTAAATAATACAATAAAAAACCTACAGTAATCCAAAAAGTAATATCTTTTTGGTAGTTTAATATTTTATCTGACAGTAAAAACTCCCTTAAATATAATACAAAAACCACACTAACTAAAAAAGAGCCATGAACAAGTATATAATTCATATACCTTACCATTACTTCTTTACCGTAATAAAAAACCGAAATAAAGTAGCCTAAATTAAAAAGAATTAAAGCGATTTTAAGGTACAATTTTGTTTGTTTTTCGTGAGAAACCTCTTTATAAAACAGAAATATTAAATTATACTCAAAAAAAACAAGAACATTGTAAATCAAATTTGTGAATTCTCCGTTTGGATTTACAAATTTTTTATAACATAAATTAAACAACTCTACTAAAGTTATCAAACCTAAATATACTAAAAAACATCTTTCTTTTTTTACATAAAAATTCTTTCCATATTTTATAAAATATAAAATAGGAGAAGTAAACATTAAAATATAAGCGATGTTTAAAAGCTTCATTTTTTTTATAATTACATGGGTGGTTTTGATTGCAATCTATTAGAATCTGAATTTATTTCGTTTTAATTCTTCATTTTTATCAAACTTATTAGCTTTCTTTTATCTTCATAACAAAAAGCTCTTTTCACCAACCCTCTCTCATTTTCACACCTACATTCTTGTTTTTCTTACGAAATCATAAAAACTACAATAATTATTGCATAAACAGCAATCATTAACTTTAATAAATTAGTCTTTTTCATTATAACTATTTTTTAATTTTTCTTAAATATAGCATCTTATTAATTAACAAGACATTCTCTTTTATACAAAAATCACTCTAAAGCCCACAAAACAGCTACTTTATTAACTAAAAAACAGGAAAAACACCCTAAAACTACCAATGAATTTACTTATTTATTTTTATAGCTAACACTCTTGTTTTTTCTCGATTACTTTTACCAATAGATTTTATTATTTTTACCAAATGAATAATATAGAACATATAGGTATTGCTGTAAAAGATTTAGATAAATCTAACCAATTATTTGCTGCTCTTTTTGGCAAACCACATTATAAAATTGAAGAAGTAGCAAGTGAAGGTGTAAAAACATCATTTTTTAAAACTGGTGTAAATAAAATAGAACTTTTAGAGGCTACAAAACCTGAAAGTCCGATTGCTAAATTTATAGAAAAAAAGGGAGAAGGAATTCACCATATCGCTTTTGCTGTTAACGATATTAATGCCGAAATTAAACGCTTACAAAAAGAAGGTTTTACGGTATTAAACGAAACACCTAAAAAAGGAGCAGACAATAAATTAGTCGCTTTTTTACACCCAAAAACAACCAACGGTGTTTTAATTGAATTGTGTCAAGAAATTGAGTAATCAAACCATATTAAAACCCTAAATATTTGTATCTTGCAAAGTTTAAAACTCGTATTAAATAATGACAACTTCTTTTGATTCTTTTCAAAAACGACGTTTACAATCATCTTATGTATCTGTAGTAGTAAGTATTGCTTTAGTGCTTTTTATGATGGGTATATTAGGTTTAGTTTTATTAAAATCGACCAAAGTTGCCAATCATTTTAAAGAAAAAGTAGTGATGACACTTTTTTTAAGAGATGACGTTACCGATGTTCAAATAAAAAAATTTAAAGACGTTCTTAAAAAAGAAAAATACACCAACAAAGTTGTTTACATTTCTAAAAGCGAAGCAGCAAAAACTTATAAAAGAGATTTAGGTGAAGATTTTTTAAAATTTTTAGGCGACAATCCTCTTAAAAACGGAATTGACATTTACCTAAAAGCGGATTTTGTGACTCCGAAAAAGATGACCGAAATTAAAAAATCGTTCGATAAAAATAAATTTATTGCAGAAATAAATTACGACAAACCTTTGGTTGAATTACTAACCAAAAACATTCAGAAAATAAGTTTTTGGCTACTTGTTTTAAGCGGATTTTTTGCTGTCGTTGCAATTATTTTAATTAACAGTTCTATTCGACTATCAATTTACTCTAAACGATTTAATATTAAAACCATGCAAATGGTAGGCGCAACTAAAAGTTTTATTCGTAAACCTTTTATTTGGCAAAGTATTAAACTTGGTTTACTAGGTGCTTTTATATCTTTGTTAGGTTTAGCAATTGTAATTTATCAACTTAACAAATACATTCCTACTTTAGATTTATTAACAGATTATGTTTCTTTAACTTATGTAGGTAGTGGCGTTTTATTTACCGCATTTTTTATTACATGGATTAGCACCTTTTTTGCTACTCAACGTTTTTTAAACCTACAAACTAACGATTTGTATTACTAAGATTTTTATGAAAGAAAATAACACTACAAAACAAGAATTTTTATTCGGTAAACGAAATTATATAATCATGTTAATTGGTTTAGCGGTTATTGCCTTAGGTTTTATTTTAATGGCAGGCGGCGGTAGCGAAGATCCAACTGTGTTTAATCCTGAAATTTATAACTGGCAAAGAATTCGTTTAGCGCCAACTTTGGTAATTATCGGATTAGGAATTGAAATTTATGCTATTTTTGCCAATCCAAAAAAATAAGAAGTGAATATTTTAGAAGCAATCATCCTTGGTATTATTCAAGGTCTTACCGAATTTTTACCAGTTTCATCTAGCGGACATTTAGAACTTGCCAAAGCAATATTTGGCGACACCTCTGTACCCGAAGAAAGTTTAACTTTTACCGTTGTTTTACACGCTGCTACAGCTTTAAGTACCATTGTTATTTTTAGAAAAGAAATTGCAACCATTTTTAAAGGGTTATTTCAATTTAAATGGAACGAAGAAATGCAGTTTTCTGTAAAAATAATTCTTTCTATGATTCCTGCTGTAATTATCGGTTTAGCTTTTGAAAAGGAGTTAGAAAGTTTTTTTGGCGGAAAAATATTATTAGTAGGTGTTATGTTATTGGTAACCGCAGTATTACTTTTATTTGCCGACAAAGCTAAAAACACCAACAAAAAAGTATCGTTTAACAACTCAATTATTATAGGTATTTCGCAAGCTATTGCAATGCTTCCTGGTATTTCTCGCTCTGGGGCTACCATTTCTACTTCTGTTTTATTAGGAGTTGACAGAAGTAAAGCTGCTCGTTTTTCATTTTTAATGGTGGTTCCTTTAATTTTAGGAAAAGTAGCAAAAGATATTTTAAGTGGTGATATTAATTTTAAAAGTGATGAAATTGTTTCATTATCCGCAGGTTTTATCGCAGCTTTTATCGCAGGTTTACTTGCCTGCACTTGGATGATTTCTTTAGTTAAAAAAAGTAAATTATCTTACTTTTCGTTATACTGCGCCATTGTAGGTTTAATTGCTATTATATACTCTTTATTTTTTTAGATGACTGCTGAAGATTACAAAAACGGACAAGTTTTATTGATTGATAAACCTCTTGAATGGACCTCTTTTCAGGTAGTTAATAAATTACGTTGGCACATTCGTAAACGTTTTGATATTAAAAAAATAAAAGTGGGACATGCCGGAACTTTAGATCCGCTTGCAACTGGTTTATTAATAATTTGCACAGGTAAACAAACCAAAAGCATTAACGAATATCAAGGGCAAATAAAAGAATACACCGGTACAATTACTTTAGGCGGAACCACACCTAGTTATGATTTAGAAACCGAAATAAACGAAACTTTTTCTACCGATCATATTACTGCCGAATTAGTTCATGAAACTACCAAACAGTTTACAGGAACAATTCAGCAAAAACCACCTATTTTTTCTGCTATAAAAAAAGAAGGTAAGCGTTTATACGAGTTAGCTCGTAAAGGTGAAACTACCGAAATAAAAGCGAGAGAAATTACCATTAACACTTTTGAAATAACAAATATTGATGGCAATAATTTAGATTTTAGAGTTATTTGTAGCAAAGGAACTTACATTCGTTCTTTAGCTTATGATTTTGGAGTTGCCTTAAAATCTGGAGCTCATTTATCGGCTTTAAGAAGAACCAAAATTGGCGATTTTAAAGTTGATAATGCATTAAGTGTAGATGAATTTATAACTACTTTAGAAGAAAAATAAATACTTTTTATAGGCTTACAAAAAACGATTATACCAACTATCTGTCATTGGTACTTCCCAGTAGTTTTCTAATTCGTATTTTGTTTGAATTAAATTATCAAAAACAACTGTTTTACCTGTAACAGCTTTGTTTTTAATCAATTTTTTAAAATCTTTTAATTCTTTATATTGTGTGTATTCTCCTTGTTTAAAACACACATTCATTCTGTCTAGTAGCTCAATTTCGTATACTTGTTGTAATTGTAAAACAAAACCAACCAAAACATCAATATCTGCACTTGATAAATTAGCACTTTCATCCGCATAAAAAACAACAAATCGGTGGTATTTTAATTCAAAAGAAGCTTTAAAATCTTCATCATCCTGTTTCCATCCTTCAATAAAAGTTTTCAATTTATCGTTTAGCTCGTCTATTTCCTGCGGATAAAACTTACGACTCGAAGGATAAATCCAAACTTTTGCTTCTTCTGATAATGTACTGAAATCTACTAACATATTTATTTTTTCTGAAAGGCAAAGATACAGAAAACAAAATCTCCTTTTTTACAATAAAAAAGGAGATTTATTTTATCTAAAAACAAACCTTAATCTAGTAATGAAACAAGATTTTCTTGAAGGTTTCCGCCTTTATTTTTATTATACCAAACCTGTAAATCCTCTTTAAACTTAGCATCTATGCTTCCGTTTTTCTCTTTATAATCTGCAACCATTTTAGTAGCTACATCAGGTCTTGGTCCCCAAGTACCAATTACTTCGTTATCTTTATCTAATGCAATTAACTTAGGTATCGCCCTACCTCCGTTAGTTAAAAAACCATCCATTAAATCAAGATTTTCATCTCTTAAAACAACTTTTAAATTAATGTTCTCACTTTCTTCTGCAAGTTTATTAATAACTGGCAAATTCTGAGCTGCATCACCACACCAACCTTCAGTTAAAACCAACCAAGTTTGAGGCTCTTTTACATCCTTAAGTTTTGCTATAGTTTCTTCAGATACTTTCATCGTTTTATCTAAACGCTTCATTCGTTTATCATTTAACAAACTATAATTTAACAAATCATCAGATTGATTTGGACCTGTTGATTTTCCTTGCGCTAATAATTCTTTAACAAAAACTCTATATTCTGAATATGAGATTGCTTTTTTTAAACTATTTTCTATAACTTTTTTCATCTTAATAATCTTTAATGATACAAATGTATTTCTTCTCTTTTACATTTAAAGCAACCTAAGTTACAGTACTTAAAAAGAGTTATTATAGACGTTTTTAACTTTAAAAACTTACACTTCTTCTAATTGTTGATTTTTTAAGCTCGTTACAATATCTTTTGTCATAGAAGCTAAGTCAAAATCATGTTGCCATCCCCAATCTTTTCGGGCATGAGAATCATCAATAATCTGTGGCCAACTATCGGCAATAGCTTGTCTAAAATCTGGTTTATAAGTTATTGTAAACTCAGGAACGTATTTTTTAATTTCTGCGGCAATCTCTTTTGGTGTAAAACTAATTGCTGATAAATTGTACGAAGTTCTTGTTTTAATCTTAGCAGCATCAGCTTGCATAATTTGAATAGTAGCATTAATTGCATCATCCATATACATCATTGGCAAACGCGTATTTTCAGACAAAAAACACTCAAAAGTTCCTTTTTTCAAGGCATCAAAATAGATATCAACCGCATAATCTGTAGTTCCTCCACCTGGTAATGTTTTCCAACTAATAATACCTGGATAACGAATACTACGTACATCTACTCCAAATTTTTCATGGTAATAATTACACCAATGTTCACCTGCAACTTTACTAATTCCGTAAACTGTTGAAGGCTCCATAATAGTTTGCTGAGGCGTATTCATTTTTGGTGATGTTGGCCCGAAAGAAGCCATTGAACTTGGCCAATACACTTGCTTTATATGTTTTTCTCTTGCAATTTCTAAAACAGCTAATAATGAAGTCATATTTAAATCCCATCCTTTTAAAGGATATTTCTCTGCTGTTGCAGATAACATTGCTGCCATTAAATACACCTGCGTAACTTTATATTTTTGAATTACCTCTAAAATTCTCTCTTTACTAGTTGCATCTATAATTTCAAAAGGGCCGGAACTCATCATTTCTTCGTTTCCTTCTCTAATATCAGAAGCAATTATATGCTCATTTCCGTATATAACACGAAGTTTTTGAGTTAACTCAGTTCCTATTTGCCCGCAAGCTCCTAAAATTAATATGGTTTCATTCATTTTTAAAAGTTCAAAAATATGTGTTTGCAAAGTTATTAAATTTCATAATTCGTAAAAAATATTTCTACTTTTTTAATTATCAACAAAATACCATTTTAAACAACTGATTTTAAACTTATCTTTTAGTTATTATTTATAAACCGAGTAAAATATGTACTTTTATCACTTTAAAATTCTATTAATGAGAGCTTTTTTATACGTTTTATTTTCTTTTTTATTAATTTCTTTTTCATGTCAGAAAAAAGAAAGCAAAAAAAATACTGAAATACAAAAAACAGGCATGAACACTGTTGTTAAACAGTTAAAATATACTCAACTAGACAAAAGTTCTCGTAAAGAAATTAAAGATTGGAAAGAATATTTTATTGTTGATGAATTTACCAAACAATTAGAAAACACAACACCTACAGAGGCTTTAAACAATGCTTTAGAGTTAAGAACATTAACTCAACAATTAAAAGATAGCTTAAATATAAAAACGTTAAAAACACCTGCTTTTAAAGCCCGAATAAATGTTTTTGAAAATGAGGTTATAAGATTAGCCGATATGACGTACATACCCTCTATTACATCAAAAGAAATAAATAATCAGGTAAAAAAAGTCTTTTCTCTTTTTGGCAGTATAAACCATAAAATAAATACAGTATATGCAAAAAAACGTTTTGATAAAGCGATAAAAGTAGATAGCTTATTTAATTTTAAATAGTTTTTAAAGCCTCGTAAACTAAATTACTTTCATAGCCTCTATATAATAAGTAATCGGCTATTTTCTTTTTTCTTTTAAACGGATTTGTTTCTGTAACAAGCTGGTTTTTTTTTGACACCAAACTATATAAAGTAGTCATATAATCTTCGTCGCTAATTTCTTTTAAGGCAGTTTTTATGTTGTAGGCTGATATATTACGAAATTTCAACTCTCTAACAATTCGTTGTTTCCCCCATTTTTTTATTCGGAATTTCCCTCTTGCAAAACTTTTAGAAAATCGTTCTTCGTTTAAAAAATTATCTTGCATTAAACTTAAAAGAATCAGTTCTCTGGCTTCAGGAATTAAGTTGTATTCTTTTATTTTTTGCTCAACTTCTTTATGGCAACGGTCTTGATACACGCAATACTGCTCTAATTTTCTTTTTATTTCATCAACCGTAAAAACCTTTTTATCCATAAGTTCAAAAATAAAAAAAGAGTTGAAAGTTTTTACACTTTCAACTCTTTTATCTAAAAATAAAACTCTTTTTATGAATTTCTTTTTAACCACATTTTAAACTGTGTAATTAAAAAGAATAAAATTGGCACCGCTATTAATGTTAAAAAGGTTGCAATTAATAAACCGTAAATAACAGTCCACGCTAAAGGTCCCCAAAACACAACGTTGTCTCCACCCATATATATTTTAGGATCAAAATCTGCAAACATGGTAAAGAAGTTAATATTAAATCCTATTGCTAACGGAATTAACCCTAAAATAGTGGTAATTGCCGTTAATAATACCGGACGTAAACGTGCTTTACCTGCCTTAACTATAGCTTCAAATAAATCTTGTGTTTCTAAATAAGCATCTTCATCTAAACCTAAAGCAATTTTCTTTCTATCAATTAAAAGCTGTGCATAATCTAACAGTACCACACCGTTATTTACCACAATACCTGCAAGCGATATAATACCCATCATAGTCATCATAATAACAAATGCTGAACCTGTAACTACCAATCCTCCAAAAACTCCGATAAGACTTAATAAAATCGAAATCATAATAATGGTTGGTTTAGAAATAGAATTAAATTGGAAAATTAATATAAAGAAAATCAAGCCTAAACCTGTAAACAATGCTCCCATTAAAAAAGCCATTTGCTTGTTTTGTTCTTCAATTTGCCCTGTATAATCTACTTTAATACCCTTTGGCATATCTTTAAACGACTCCATTTCACTTTGTACTTGATTTACAATAGCTCCTGCATCTGTAAACCCTGGTGATAATTGAGAATACACAGTAACAACTCGTTTCACATCTTTATGCTTAACAGCACTAAATCCTGAATTATTTCTATGTTTTGCAACTGCTGAAACAGGAATTTCTTTTACCTGTCCCGAATTATCTCTAAAAGTTATTTTCTGATTAAAAATAGCGTTAGAATTATATCTATTCGCTTTATTAAAACGCACATATATATCATAATCTTCACCATCTTCTTTATAAATACCTGCTTTTGCTCCGAAAATAGAATTACGTATTTGCTGACCAACTTGCGATGTGCTTACACCTAATTCACCTGCTTTTTTTCTATCAACAACAACCTGCATTCCTGGTTTATCTTTGTTAACATCTATTTTAATTTCATCAACTCCAGGTATATTTTTAGAATTGATAAAATTACGCATTCTTTCAGCTGTTATAATTAATTCGTTATAATCGTTTCCTTCTATCTCGATATTAATAGGTGCTCCCGCTGGTGGCCCATTAGCATCTTTTTCTACCGATATTAAAACTCCAGGATAAATACCAACTAAAGCTGCTTGTACTTTTTGACGTAATAGTTCACTATCTTCTCCACGCCTATACTTATACTCTCGCATTGAAGCTGTAATTTTTCCTTTATGAGGCATTTCTGCCGATGAACCTCCATCTGTTTGGGGATTTCCTGCCCCTTCACCTACTTGCGAAACTGCACTTTCAACCATAAAGTTATAATCACCATCAGTATATTGCGAATCGTTTAAAACCGAATATACTTTCTTTTCTATTTCATTGGTAATTAGATTTGTCTTCTCAATATCCGTTCCTTGCGGATACTCAATATAAACAACAATTTGGTTTGGTTTATTATCTGGAAAGAACTCTACTTTTGTACGCTGAGAAGCTAACGAAGCTCCTAATGCGATAAAAGAAATTATTAACAAAACAAAAGTTCCTCCAATTAACCAATAAGGTGCTTTTTTAGACAAAGATCTTCGTAATTGACGCTCGTACCAATTTTCTAAACGAGGTAATACTTTTGTTTGAAAAGCATTTGCCCATTTACGTAAAAACAATCTGTAAATCCATAACATAATTGCTGTAAAAATCATCAAGGTTCCTAAACCTCTATAAGTACCACCTATTATATATATTAAAACTCCAAAAATTACAATAATTACAGTCATCGTAATTATTTTTTTAATAGGCATATCCTTGTCTTCAGTACTCATAAAGTTTGATACCAATACCGAATTAAAAAAGATAGCTACTATTAATGAAGAACTTAAAACGATACCTAAAGTAATTGGCAATAATTTCATAAACTCTCCCATAACCCCTGGCCATAAACCAAGCGGAATAAAAGCTGCTACTGTTGTTGCTGTAGAGATGATAATTGGAAAAGCAATTTCTCCAATACCTTTTTTAGCGGCTTCAATTCTACTCATACCTTCTTCATCCATCAAACGATAAACGTTTTCTACAACCACAATACCGTTATCCACTAACATTCCGAGCCCCATAATTAACCCAAAAAGAATCATGGTATTTAAGGTATAGCCAAACATATTTAAAATCATTAACGACATAAACATAGACATTGGAATTGCAAAACCAACGAATATTGCGTTTTTAAACCCTAAGAAAAACATTAATACAGTTACCACTAAAATAACTCCAAATAAAATATTATTCACCAAATCATCAACTGCAGCAATAGTTACAGAAGATTGATCGTTTGTTATAGTTACTTTTAAATCACCTGGAAAAACATTTGCTTTTGCATCAGCAACCATTAATTGTATTTGTTCAGCTACAGCGACCATGTTTGATCCTGCTCGTTTTTTAACATCTAACATAACTACTTGATGCCCTTCTTCCCTTGCATAAGTTGTTACATCTTTTTCTCTAAAAAACACTTCAGCTACATCTTTTAAGTAAATCGGGTTTCCTTTTTCTGATTTTACAACAAAGTCTTTTAATTCTGACGGAGTTTCTATTTCGCCTAAAACTCTAATTGTTCTACGCTGACCACTTGTAATTAAGTTACCTGCCGACATTGTTGAGTTTCCACCATTAATTGCGTTAATGATGTCGCCAAAACTAACTTTTGCTGCTTGCATTTTGTAAATATCTACAGCAACTTCTACTTCTTTATCTTGTACTCCACGAATATCAACCTGCTTAATTTCTTGCAACCCTTCAATTTCATCTTGAAGAAACTCACCAAATTCTTTTAGTTTACCTACAGTATAATCACCTGAAATATTAATATTAAGTATTGGCATTTCTTCACTCATACTTAAAGCAAAAACATTCGGTTCTACTTTAGCTCCGTTAAAAGTTGGCCAATCTTCACCTGAAGTTTCAGATTCTATTTCGTCTTTTACTTTTTGCTTTGCATCTTTTACCTCTATCTTTTCATCAAACTCAACAATAACCATCGAGTAATCTTCTTGCGAGGTAGAAGTAATTTCAACAACATTACTAACCGTTTTTAATTTTTCTTCTAACGGATCTGTAATTAACTTTTCTATATCTTCAGCTGTATTACCAAAAAATGGTGTACTGATATAAATTTTTGTTTCTTTAATTTCTGGGAAACTTTCACGAGGCATTTCAAAAAAAGCTGAAACTCCTAAATAAAAGATAACAAACATAACCACATACATGGTAGTTTTGTTATTAATTGCCCAAGAGGATAGCCCAAACTCTTTATCCACTTGTTTATTTTTTTTAGACATATTTTATGTTTTTAACTGTAGATTAGTTTAAAATTCTCACTTGTTGCCCATCTTGAACACTACGAGCTCCTTCTACAATAATCTTATTTCCTGTAGCAATTCCTCCTAAAACTTCAACAATATCTCCTTGAGTTTTCCCCGTAGTTATAATAACTTGCTTAGCAACTCCTTTTTTATCCTTTAAATTAGTTACAACATATACGTATTGCTCTCCTTTTGCATTTTCTGAAATAATACTTTGCGGAATTAACAATGCTTTGTTATTGGTATAATCGTTAATTTTTAACCTTGCTGTTAAATTAGGCTTAATGCTTTTATCTTTATTTTCTACACGTACTTCTACTTTAAAAGTTCTGTTTGCTGGATTGATAAAATTCCCTGCTTGACGAATTTTAGAGTTTACCGTTTTTCCTAAAATAGGAAACTCCACAACCACATCTTTTCCTTTTTTTATTGATGTAATGTAACCTTCAGGTACATTTGTTTCAATATACATGTCTTGTAAGTTTACAATTCTAAAAATTTCAGCGCCCACTCCTGGTGCTACAATTATTCCTTGCTCTTTAATAACATCATCAATAACTCCCGAAAAAGGCGCTGTTATTACCGATTTTTTTAATTGTTGCTTTAATTGTTTTACAGTATTAACCTGAGCTTCGTAAGTAGTTTTTGCTTGTAAAAATTGTATTTCAGAACCTATTTTTTGATTCCATAATCTTTTTTGACGCTCAAAAGTTGTTTTTGCTAAAGCTGTTTGAGTTTCTACCTGTGCTAATTGACTTGACATTCCGCCATCATCAATTCTTGCTAAAACTTGTCCTTTTTTTACATACTGACCTTCCTTAACATAAATGTTTGTTAACTGCCCTGCCATTTCAGGATAAATTAATACATTTTGTTTTGTTTTAACATCACCTTGTAATTCTAAATAATGATTAAAAACTTCTTCTTTTGCAGAAACTGTTGTTATTAACGGAATTCTTTTTGATGTATCTAATTCTGATATTTTATCATTTAATGCCTTAATTTCAGTAGATAAATTTAATACCTGAGTATCTAATGCCATTTTTTTAGCACGTATTTTAACCAAATCATTAGATGCAATAACTTTTTCTACTGATTGATTTTTTCCTCCTCCACAAGAAGCTAAAATTAAGGTTATTGCGAATAGCGAATATATTTTTTTCATTATAATTTATTTTAGTGGTGTGTTTAATGCACTATCTAATTGTGCTTTTTTAGCAATTACATTTAACATTGACTGTACGTAATTGTTTTGTTGCGTGTATAATTGATTTTGAGCCTGTAACAAATCAAAGCTTGAAGAAATTCCTTCAAAAAACTTTACTTGTTGTTTTTTTTCTATCCTTTCAGATAATTCTAAATTTTTCTTAGCAATTTCATAACTACCAATACTTAATTGATATTCACTTTTTGCTGATGCTGCTTGTAATATTAGTTGTTGTTCAACATTTTTTTGTTGAATTTCAGCATTTTCCAATTCAATTCTTGCCATGGCAGTTCTTGAACTTCTACCTAAACTACTAAATATTGGCACTTTTAAAGTAACACCTAACAAAGAACTTGCAAACCATTTTTGCGAACCGCTAAAAAAGTTAAAATCTTCTGAATTGGCTCCTGCTCCATAATTTACAAAAGTAGATAATGTTGGTAATGCTTTGCTTTTTTCTAACTTCATTAACAAACGTTTACTTTCCTTATCGTTTTCTGTCATTCGATAGTCAATATGATTTTTTATATCAAATGATTTTGACAGTAAACTTAAATCGGTATTAAGAATCACTAAATTATCTAACGTATCCGTTAATTCAACTTTTACTTCAACAGCATTTCCTAAGGCTATGTTTAACATTTTGTATGCTATTGTTTTCATTCTAACAGCATTATTTAAACTATTTTCAATATTACCATAAGTAATTTGCAATTGTTCAACATTTTCTAGCTCTGTTAATCCGTTTTTATAAATTTTCTGAGTTTCGTCAAGGTTTTTTTGAAGCACGGCTTTATTCTTCTCTAAAATTTCGATTGTTTTTTCGGTAACTAAAACATTTCCGTAAGCATTAATAACGGCTTCTCGTGTTGTTAATTCTGTTTTTTCTTTAGATTGTTCCGATATTTTTAAATATGTTTTTGCCGATTGTAAGCCAACAATATAAGAACCATCAAAAATTAACTGTCTTAAAGTTACAGTAGCATTCATGGTTTGCTTAGTACCAAATTTTACAGGCACAAAGGTACCAGGAGCTCCACCACTTAACTCACCTGGCAGCAACGAAACTTGTTGCTTTAACCAATTTTGGTAATCTACAGTCCCATCAATTTGAGGCAAACCAATTGTTGTAGTTTCCCATTTTTTTTCGTTTGCAGCCTTTATATTGTTAACTGCTATTTTATTTTCGTAATTATTTTTAATTGCATAATCAATAGCTTCTTGCATTGACATTTTTAATTCTTCTTGAGCCAATAAAGTGCTCGCACAAAAGAATATAAATACACTATAGATGTATTTTTTCATTAGTATGAATTTTTATTTATAATTTCTAATTGTTTTTCTAATTCTTCAACCCCTTTAACTGTTGCTATCGCTCTTGTATGATAAATTAAGGTTTCCATTTCTATTAAAGGAATTTTATCATTTTCAATCGTATTTTCATGAACGCTAAAAACTAAATAAAAGTAAAACTGAGTACACAAATCTATATTTATATCCTCTCTATAATACCCTTGCGCTACTCCGCTTTTTATATTTCTCTTTAAACATTCAGAAAAAACAACATTTTCTTTTTCTTTTATTCTTTCATGAATTAATGGATAATATTTTCTTAATTGATACATTGGCGAAGATGTTGCGTTTTTAAACATCTCTTTAAACGATTTTTTTATTTCAAAATTCTCTTTAATAGGATTAAATTTCTTGTTCTCTACCTCTTCTATTGTTTGTATACAAGAATCATGAAACCTTGTAGTAGTACTTTCTACCAAGCTTTGTTTGGTTTTATAGTACTTGTACAGTGTTTTTTTAGAAACTCCCATTTCTTGAGCAATATCATCCATAGTAACGCTTTTAAATCCTAAATTTAAAAACATCTCACTTGCCTTATTTAATATTTTATCTCTCATAAATCGGCTGTAAAGATACATAAGGAAACTCAAAAAACAAAAGCAGTTTCCAAAGTTTTAAACATTTTTTAACATAGCCTTATATATAAAATATTTGATTAGCTTATTTTTACAAAAAAATTAAGATTTGGACATATTAGCATATCAATCAGAATTTATAAATTATTTAGAGGCTCATAAAATATCACGAGCACCTGAAAACCTTTACAACCCGATAAATTACATTCTTCAACTTGGCGGAAAAAGAATTAGACCCGTACTAACTCTTATTGCTGCTGATATCTTTTCTAAAAACTACAAAGAAGCGTTACCTGCCGCTTTAGCTGTTGAAACTTTTCATAACTTTACCCTTATTCATGATGATATTATGGATGATGCTCCGTTAAGAAGAGGTAACGAAACCGTTCACGAAAAATGGGATATTAACACCGGAATTCTTTCTGGTGATGCAATGCTAATCTTAGCCTATCAATATTTTGAAAACTACGAACCTAGCGTTTTTCAAAAATTAGCAAAACTTTTTAGTAAAACTGCTCTTGAAGTTTGTGACGGACAACAATTAGATGTTGATTTTGAAACAAGAAACGATGTTACTATTGAAGAATATATAAAGATGATTACCTTAAAAACTTCGGTTTTAGTTGCTGCCGCATTAAAAATGGGTGCTATTGTTGCCCAAGCAAATGAAGAACAAGCGCAACATTTATATAACTACGGATTAAATTTAGGTATTGCCTTTCAATTACAAGATGATTATTTAGATACTTACGGTGACCCTGAAACTTTTGGTAAACAAGTTGGTGGTGATATTATCGAAAACAAGAAAACTTTTCTTTATTTAAAAGCTTTAGAAGTGGCAAATAACCATGATAAAGAACAATTAATTAGTCTTTATAACGAAAATCAAAAAAATATTTCAGAAAAAATAAATACTGTTTCTGCTATATTTTCAAAAAATAATATACCCAACCACACACACGAACTTATTGAGTACTACACAAATAAGTCGTTTAAAAGCTTAGAGCACTTAAACATTGACACCCAAGCAAAAGACGGACTACGTTTATTCGGTGAAAATTTAATGAGCAGAAAAGTATAAAAAATGTTTTTTTATTTAAAAAAGTTACTATTTTTGCAGTCCTAATTTAACGGTCTTATAGCTCAGTTGGTTAGAGCACCTGACTCATAATCAGGTGGTACCAGGTTCGAGTCCTGGTGGGACCACTTTAAATTACTTAAACCACTTACATTTCTGTAAGTGGTTTTTTTATTTTAATTGCGTTAATCTAGCAACATATTTACCAATTACATCAAACTCTAAGTTAATTTTACTTCCTACTTCAAAGTTTTTAAACGTTGTATGCGCTAAAGTATATGGTATAATAGCTACGCTAAATTCGTCTTTTTTAGAATTTACCACGGTTAAACTTACTCCGTTTACCGTAATCGATCCTTTTTCTATGGTTATATTATTTCCATCAAAATTATAAGCAAAAGTAAAAACCGTACTTCCGTTTTCATCTTTAATACTTTTACAAACACCAGTTTTATCAACATGTCCCTGTACTATATGCCCATCTAAACGAGCTCCTAATTTCATGGCACGCTCTAAATTTACCTCGTCGCCCTGCTTTAAATCACCAATATTAGTTTTATTAATCGTTTCTTTAATTGCAGTTACCGTATAAACATCATCAATAATATCAACCACCGTTAAACATACACCATTATGCGCCACACTTTGGTCTATTTTTAATTCGTTTGTTATATTACTTTTAACAGTTACATGTAAGTTCTCTTTATCTTGCACTACTCTTTCTACAATTCCAAGAGTTTCAATTATTCCCGTAAACATTCTCTAAATTTTAATTACTTTTGTTTACATCAAAAATACAACTTTACGTACGAAAGTAACTATGGATAATACAAACAAAATTATTGTTGGAATTTCAGTTGGAGATATAAACGGAATTGGTATCGAAATTATTTTAAAAACTTTTGAAGACAAGCGCATGCTTGAATTTTGCACTCCTGTTTTATTTGCTTCGAGTAGATTGGTTTCTTATCACAAGAAAAACCTGAAATTAAACAATAATATTCATGGTATTACTTCTATTGATAAAATTTCGCACGATAAAATCAATTTAATGAATTCTTGGACCGAAGAAGTTAAAATTGAAATAGGAAAAATTACCGAAATCGGTGGTAAATTTGCATACAAATCGTTAGAAGCAGCAACAAATGCTTTAAAAAATAATAAAATTGATGTTTTATTAACCGCACCAATTAGCAAAGAAAACATTCAATCAGAAGCCTTTAACTTTCCTGGACATACCGAGTATTTAGAAGAAAATTTAGACGGCAAAAGCTTAATGATTTTAATGGCCGATAAATTACGTATTGGTTTAATTACTGGCCACATCCCTATTTCTAAAGTAGCAGAAACGATAACTCCTGAGTTGATTAAAGAAAAAGTTGAAGTGATGCACGCTTCGTTAAAACAAGATTTTGGTATTAACAAACCTAAAATTGCAATTTTAGGTTTAAATCCGCATTGTGGCGATAACGGAATTATTGGTAAAGAAGACGATGAAATTACGCGACCTACAATAAATGAAATAAAAGAAACTGGTAAATTAGTTTTTGGTCCGTATGCTGCTGATGGTTTTTTCGGATCGGAAACCTATAAGCAGTTTGATGGTGTTTTAGCCATGTATCACGATCAAGGATTAGCGCCTTTTAAAGCATTATCATTTGGCAATGGTGTAAACTTTACTGCTGGTTTAAACAAAATAAGAACCTCACCTGACCACGGAACAGGTTTTGACATTGCTGGTAAAAATAAAGCAAATTCAACCTCGTTTAAAGAAGCTTTATTTACCTCATTACAAATATTTAAGAACCGAAAACAATATGCAGAACTCACAAAAAAACCATTAAAAGTTAAATAGCATTTTTTTTTAGAGAAAATATAAAAATATAAACATTTTTTATATCTTTGCACGCTCAAATTGATCTTAAGATGAAAGACATAAAAGAATTCAATATACCTTTTGTAGGTTTAAAAGAAGGCAGTCATTTATTTGAATATCAAATTGACAACAAGTTCTTTGAAGCATTTCAGTTTGACGAATTTAACAACGCAAACCTAGAAGCCAATCTTAATTTTGTGAAAAAAAGTACTTTATTTGAACTTTATTTTACAATTAATGGTACCGTAAACGTACCTTGTGATACCACTGGCGAACCATTTGATTTAAAAATTAATGGTAATTTAGATTTAGTCGTTAAATTTGGCCCTGAATATAATGACGAACATGATGAGATTTTGATACTTCCACACGAAGTTTATCAAATAAATGTAGCCCAATACATATATGAGCTAACAGTTTTATCGGTTCCGAGTAAAAGAATTCATCCAGATGTTTTAAATGGCACGATGAAATCTGAAGCTTTAAAAAGATTAGAGGCATTAAGAATAAACGAAGAAAAACCTGTTGAAGAAACATCAGCAGACCCTAGATGGGATAAATTAAAGGATTTACTAACAGATAAATAAAACATAAAATGGCACATCCAAAGAGAAAAATATCAAAAACTAGAAGAGATAAGAGAAGAACTCACTATAAAGCTTCTGTACCTCAAGTAGCTGTTGATCCTACAACTGGAGAAGCTCATTTATACCACAGAGCTCACTGGCATGAAGGAAAATTATACTACAGAGGTCAAGTAGTATTAGAAAGTGCAGTTGCTGAGGCTTAAAAATTAGTTTTCACAAGATAAGAAACCCTCTTTTAGAGGGTTTTTTTGCGTTTTTTAATTAAAAAATCTCTTTTTTGATGTTTTTTCTTTAAAAAAGTGGAATAATTTTCCTTACTTTTGAAAACTGGTTTTACCACAAAACAAACAATTATGACTAAAATAACTGCAGCGATTTCCGCAGTAGGAAAATTTGTTCCCGAACACGTTTTAACGAATAAGGAACTAGAAACAATGGTAGATACTAATGATGAATGGATCACTAGTAGAACTGGAATTAAAGAAAGAAGAATTTTAAAAGGCGAAGGAAAAGGCACTTCTTATATGGCTATAAAAGCTGCTGAAGATTTGCTTCAAAAATCAAAAATCGATCCGAAAGAGATTGATATGGTTATTGTTGCAACTGCAACTCCAGATATGCCTGTCGCTTCAACTGCCGCTTACACCGCCTCTCAAATAGGCGCTGTAAATGCTTTTTCATACGATTTACAAGCAGCTTGTTCTAGCTTTTTATACGGTATGTCTACAGCTGCTAGATACATAGAAAGCGGGCGTTACAAAAAAGTTTTATTAATCGGAGCCGATAAAATGTCTTCAATTATCGACTATACAGACAGAGCTACTTGTATTATTTTTGGTGATGGAGCCGGTGCTGCTTTATTTGAACCAAATACAGATGGTTTAGGTTTGCAAGATGAGTATTTAAGAAGTGACGGAATTGGTAGAGAGTTTTTAAAAATTGAAGCAGGTGGATCTGTCTTACCAACTTCAGAAGAAACTTTAAAAAACGGACAACATTTTGTGCATCAAGAAGGAAAAAGTGTATTTAAATATGCCGTTTCTAACATGGCTGATGTTTCTGAAAAAATGTTAACCAGAAACAATCTTTCTAAAGAAGATATTGACTGGTTAGTACCACACCAAGCAAATAATAGAATTATTGAAGCTACTGCAAATAGAGTTGGTTTAGCATCTGAAAAAGTAATGGTAAACATTCATAAATATGGAAACACTACTTCAGCTACTTTACCATTGTTACTTGCCGACTATGAAAAAGAATTGAAAAAAGGAAATAATTTAATTTTTGCTGCATTTGGTGGAGGCTTCACATGGGGAGCTATCTATTTAAAATGGGCATACAATTCATAAAAAACCAAACAACTAAAATTTAGGAAAATGGATATTAAAGAAATTCAAAGTCTTATAAAATTTGTAGCAAAATCTGGTGCAAGTGAAGTGAAGTTAGAAATGGAAGATATAAAAATCACCATTAAAACTGGAAGCGAAACTCCTGAAACTACAATCATTCAAGCAGCTGCTCCTATGGGTGTAGCTCCTCAAATGGTAGCACAAGCTCCTGTTGCTCAAGCAGCAGTACCAGCATCGGCACCATCAAACGACAGTGCAAACGCTGAAGACGATTCTAAGTACATTACTATTAAGTCTCCAATTATCGGAACTTTTTATAGAAAACCATCTCCAGACAAACCAAATTTTGCTGAAGTAGGTACTGAAGTAAAAGTAGGTGATACAGTTTGTATTATTGAAGCAATGAAATTATTTAACGAAATCGAATCTGAAGTTTCAGGTAAAATCGTTAAAGTATTAGTAGATGATTCTTCTCCGGTAGAATTTGATCAACCATTATTTTTAGTAGATCCATCTTAAGTAACATATAACTCCAAATAAAAAGCATTTACTTATTTATTTGGAGTTTTAAAATTTTTAGAACGTATGTTTAAAAAGATATTAATTGCCAATAGAGGTGAAATTGCGCTACGCGTAATTAGAACCTGTAAAGAGATGGGAATAAAAACTGTAGCTGTTTACTCTAAAGCAGATACAGAAAGTTTACACGTAAGATTTGCAGATGAAGCTGTTTGTATTGGACCAGCACCAAGTAACGAGTCGTATTTAAAAATGGACCGTATTATTGCTGCTGCCGAAATTACCAATGCAGATGCCATTCACCCTGGTTATGGTTTTTTATCAGAAAATGCCAAATTCTCTAAATTATGTGCAGAGCACGATATTAAATTTATCGGTGCTTCACCTGAAATGATTGACCGTATGGGAGATAAAGCAAACGCTAAATCTACCATGATTTCTGCCGGTGTACCTTGTGTACCTGGTAGTGAAGGTGTAATCGAAAATTTTGAAATTTGCGAAAAAACCGCCTTAGAAACTGGCTACCCTGTTATGTTAAAAGCATCAGCTGGTGGTGGAGGTAAAGGTATGCGTGCTGTTTGGAAAGCGGAAGATTTAAAAGACGCGTGGGATTCTGCTCGTCAAGAATCTAAAGCTGCCTTTGGTAATGATGATATGTATATGGAAAAGCTAATTGAAGAGCCTCGTCATATCGAAATTCAAATTATTGGAGATTCTTACGGTAAAGCTTGTCACTTATCAGAAAGAGATTGTTCTGTTCAACGTCGTCATCAAAAATTAACTGAAGAAACTCCTTCTCCGTTTATGACTGATGAATTACGTACACGAATGGGAGAAGCTGCTGTAAAAGCTGCTGAATATATAAAATACGAAGGTGCAGGTACTGTTGAATTTTTAGTTGACAAACACCGTAACTTCTACTTTATGGAAATGAATACTCGTATTCAGGTAGAACACCCTATTACTGAAGAAGTAGTGGATTACGATTTAATTCGTGAGCAAATTTTAGTTGCAGCAGGTGTGCCAATTTCAGGAAAAAATTATTTCCCTCAAATGCACTCTATTGAATGTAGAATTAATGCTGAAGATCCTTTTAGCGGATTTAGACCATCACCTGGTAAGATAAGTTCATACCATGCTCCAGGAGGTCATGGAGTTCGTATTGACACGCACGTATATGCTGGTTATATGATTCCGCCTAACTACGATTCAATGATTTCTAAATTAATTGTTACTGCACAAACTCGTGAAGAAGCAATTAATAAAATGAAACGTGCCTTAGACGAATATGTAATTGAAGGTATTAAAACAACGATTCCTTTTCATAGACAATTAATGGATCATCCAGATTATATTGCGGGTAATTACACCACAAAATTCATGGAAGATTTTGAAATGAAATCATAATAATTTCAACATAAATAAAAAAAATCAGTGATTAAACTCACTGATTTTTTTTATTTCATAAATTAGCAATATGAAGTTTTTATACAAAATATTACTACTTAAAGCAGCTATTTTATTGCCAATTATAGCTTTATTTAACAAAAAGATAAAACTATTTTATAACGGAAGAAAGGAAACCTTTAACAAATTAGCTACAATAACCAAAACTGATAAAGTAATTTGGTTTCATGCCGCTTCACTAGGCGAATTTGAACAAGGAAGACCAATAATTGAAGAGCTAAAACAACAATACAAAAACCATAAAATAGTAGTTACTTTTTTTTCTCCTTCGGGATATGAAATCAGAAAAAACTATGCTTTAGCCGATGTTATTTGTTACTTGCCCCTTGACACTACGGCAAACGCAAAAAAATTCATCCAAAAAATTCATCCCGAAATTGCGATTATTATTAAATACGAATTTTGGCCAAACTTATTATCAGAACTAAAAAAACAGCAAATAAAAACCATTTTAATTTCAGGAATTTTTAGAAAAAAACAATCCTTTTTTAAATGGCATGGTGGTTTTATGCGTGATAAACTAACAGCTTTCAATCATTTTTTTGTACAAAACGAAGCTTCTAAAGAGTTATTAAATAGCATCAATTTTAAAAATATAACTGTTGCTGGCGATACTAGATTTGATAGAGTTTATGATATTTTAAATCAAGACAATTCGCTCGATTTTATATCAGACTTCAAACAAAATAACTACACTGTTGTTGCCGGAAGTACTTGGAAAGAGGATGAAGAACTTTTAATTGATTACATTAATAACCATTCATCAAAAAACGAAAAATTTATCATCGCACCTCACAATATTCATCCAAAACAAATAAAAGAATTACAAAAATCTATTCATAAAAAAACTGTTTTATTTTCAGAAAAAGAAACTGAAAACTTATCCGAAAAACAAGTTTTTATTATTGACACCATCGGTTTACTTACCAAAATATATTCATACGCTGATGTTGCTTATGTTGGTGGTGGTTTAGCTACCGGACTTCATAACATTTTAGAACCTGCAACTTTTGGAATACCAATTGTTTTTGGAGGTAACAAATACAAAAAATTTAAAGAAGCTACCGATTTACTAGACCTTGGTAGTGTTACAATTGTTACAAAGAATGAAGAATTTTCTAGTATTTTTACGGCGTTAAAAAACAATAGTGATTTAAGAACTAAACAAGGTAATATTAATAAAAAATACATTAAAGATAACCTTGGTGCGACTGAAAAAATAATGGATTACCTTAAAAAAACTTTATAATGGATATTATTTTACAACCTTGGCCTTGGTATGTTTCTGGCCCATTAATTGCCTTTGTACTTTTCTTATTTTTTTACTTCGGTAAAAACTTTGGAGTATCAACAAATTTAGAAACCATGTGTACCATTGCTGGTGCCGGTAAAGTTTCTGATTACTTTAAAAAAGATTGGAAAGAGCGAGATTGGGCACTAATTTTTTTAGCAGGATTAATTATTGGTGGTTTTGTAACTATTAATTATTTATCTGCAACGAATACTATTGATTTAAACCCCGAAACCGTAAAAGAACTGGCTGAGTTAGGTTTTGCCAATGCAGGAAATACTTTTGTACCAAGTGAAATTTTTAGCGTTGATAATATGCTTACTTTTAAAGGCTTTGCTATTTTACTAATTGCTGGTGTTTTAATTGGTTTTGGTACTAGATATGCCGGCGGATGTACATCTGGGCATGCAATTACAGGTTTAAGCAGTTTACAATTACCATCGTTAATTGCTGTAATTGGTTTTTTTATAGGTGGTTTACTAATGACATGGGTATTATTCCCTTTAATTTTCGGATAAGATGAAAAATATAAAATTTTTACTACTAGGTATTTTCTTCGGAATTGTTTTAACAAAATCTGAAGCTATTTCATGGTATAGAATTTATGAAATGTTTAAATTTCAAGCCTTTCATATGTACGGAATTATAGGATCTGCAGTTGCTCTTTCTATGGTTTTAATGTACTTTTTTAAAACAGGAAAAATTAAAGATTATTTAGGCAATCAAATAAACGTTAAAGAAAAGAAAAAAGGCTTTATAAGAACTTTAGTTGGTGGTACCATCTTCGGGTTAGGCTGGGCTTTGGCAGGCGCATGTCCTGCGCCTATTTTTGTATTGATTGGACATGGCGTTTTTCCAATCATCATCGTTTTATTAGGAGCAATGTTAGGCGCTTTTATTTACGGATTGGTAAGTAAGAAATTACCTAGTTAATAATTATTGATGCTTTTTTTTATCAATAACTAAGTTTATGTAACGTCATTCCGAATTTATTTCGGAATCTCATACTAAAAAAACAATTGATATGTGAACCTGAAATAAATTCAGGTTGACGTAGTTGACTCGTAATTAATATCAGTTAAGATTAACAGCCTTAACAAATAATTAATTTACTCTTTTAACAAAACAGTATCAAACAAGTTATCGTTTGTATTATCAACAACTTTCCAATTATAAATTTTTGATAGTTGATATATTTTTGACAATTCTTCAAATAAACGTGTTTTCGCACTTGTTTTAAGAGTTGATACAGTAATGGTCGATTTTATTTTTTCAATCGCTTTCACATTCAACTTATTCAATTCTGCTTTAGAAAAAGTATTAAACTGACTTTGTTGTAAATCGAAATATTTAATTTCTGGCGAAATTAATACTGAAGCTTCTGGAATTTTATTAATAATTATTTGCTTACCAATACTATCTATCTGAATTTCTAACTTAGACAAATCGTAACCAACCTCAACCTTTGCATTTACAGATAAAATGGCCTTTTTTTCGAACGATAAATAATCGTATAAGTATTTTTTAGAATCAGAAAAACTATACATTTCAGAAAAATTACCTTCAGAAACTACTAGTTTATTTAAGTTTTTTACACCGTTTAAAACTACCTTTATCTCTTCTTGCTCGTGTTTTTTTGCTGTTTTTTCATACCAAAATTTGGCAATTAAAAATCCTAATAAAAAAATAGCTAAATATTTAATAAAGCGCATAGTTCAGTTTTTCTATAAAGATAAAAAAAGTATATTGAACAAGAAATAGTATGGTTTTATTTATGCTTCTTTTTCTTCCTTCGGAAAAGCTTGTTTATTAAATAAAATTAATAAGGCAACCCCAATGCTAATCCAAGAATCGGCACCGTTAAAAATAGCATTAAAAAAAGTAAAACTTTCGCCTTCATACATCGGAAAATATAGCATATCCACAACTTTACCATGAAATAATTCTCCATAAGGATTATCAGAAAACAGTGTTGCAACGTTATGGTATGAACTATCAAAAATAACTCCGTAAAAAACAGAATCGATAATATTACCAATTGCCCCAGCTAAAATTAAAGAAATTGCCACTATAACAGCCGTGTGTGTTTTCTTTTGTATTGTTTGCCATAGCCAATATATAATACCCGAAACAGCGACAACTCTAAACAATGTTAAAAACAATTTACCTGCTCTACCACCAAATTCAAAACCCCAAGCCATACCGTTATTTTCGGTAAAATGGATTTTAAACCAATCGCTAAAAACAACTACTTCTTCACCAAGTTGAAAATGTGTTTTAACATAGATTTTACTAATTTGGTCAATTAAAATTGCCAAAATTACGGTAAGTATTGCGATATTCTTTTTAGACATTTCTTCAATTTAATAGCCGCTAAAATAAGAAAACTATTGGGTTTATTTTGTAATTAAGACAACATTAGCGTTAATAGATTCTATATTAAATTTAAACGCTAACGGATTTGCTATTTTATTATAAAACGGACTTTTATAATTTTGACTATCAATAAGTATTTTTCCTTTAGTAGTTTTAATATTTATTGCATTTTTTTTTGATATTTGAGCAGAAACATTGCCTAAAAACAACTTAACCAAAACACTTTTTTTTACTTGATGTAGCTTCACGTTTCCTTTATCTATAAAAATTGATAAATCGCCTTGGTAACTTTTAGCTTCTACTCCTATTGTTTGTCCGTAAACAAATACATTTTTATGCTTCGGAATTTTAAGAACTACTTTTGCTCTTTGCAAGCGTTTGGTTATATATTTTCGAAAAACTTGTGTTTGCTGAAACTCAAAATTAAGTTTAAAACTCACTTTTAAAACCCCTTTTTCTTCTGTTATAAAAATACGGTGTGTGTTGGGGTTTTCATCAAACAAAACAACCTCTAGTTGGTTATTTAACGAGTTTTCGATAACAATATCATCCAATCCATCAGAAAATATTTCTATTTCTTTAGATTGAATTTCTCTTTTTACAGTTAATTTTTCTTGAGAAAAAAGAGTAAAACTTGTTATTAAAAATAAAACAAACAAGCCTTTTCTAAAACAAAAAAAGCCTCTAAAAAGAGACTTTTTTATATTTTTATCAATTAACAAATTGTTATTGTTTACGTTTTGCTTCGATACTTAATGTAGCGTGAGGCACTAATTTTAAACGCTCTTTTTGAATTAACTTACCTGTAACTCTACACACACCGTATGTTTTGTTTTCAATACGGATTAAGGCATTTTTTAAATCGCGAATAAATTTTTCTTGACGAATAGCCAATTGCATATTTGCTTCTTTAGCCATCGTATCAGATCCTTCTTCAAACGACTTAAACGTTGGCGAAGTATCTTCAGTACCATTGTCTGAACCATTCTTGTATGAAGATTGAATTAATCTTAAATCTTCTTCAGAGTGTTCTATTTTCTTTAAAATAATCTCTTTAAACTCCTGTAAATCACTATCAGAGTATCTTATTGTAACATCTTCCATAATGCTATGCTTTTTCAATTAACATTCTACTTTTTATGGTATCAAACTCAATTTCTGTACCATTTTCTAATTCATCAACAAAAATTAATTCTTTTGTTAGTGTTTCAGCTTTTATATAGTTTTCATTTGCAGCTACAGATTCTTGTAAGTCAGCAGATTTTAAGATGGTTAATTTTATTTTATCTGTTACTTCTAAACCAGTTTCTTTACGTGCATTTTGAATTCTGTTTATCAACTCTCTCGCAACACCTTCTTTACGTAAATCTTCGTTTATGGTAACATCTAAAGCAACGGTTAAACCCTCTGCATTTGCTACTAACCAACCTTCAATATCTTTAGATGAAATCTCTACATCAGCGGTTTCTAAAGTAATCATTTTATCATTAATTTCAACAGAAATATTTCCTTCTTTTTCTATCTTAATAATGTCGTCTTGGGTAAATTTCTGTATCTCACTAGCAATCAACTTCATGTCTTTTCCAAACTTTGGTCCAAGAGCTTTAAAATTTGGTTTTATTTGTTTTACTAAAATACCAGATGCATCATCTAACAACTCTATTTCTTTAACATTTACTTCTGATTTAATTAAATCGGCAACTGCTAAAATTTCTTCTTTTTGAGTTGCATCTAAAACCGGAATCATTATTTTTTGTAATGGCTGACGTACTTTTATCTTTTCTTTAGCTCTTAACGATAAAACTAATGAAGATATTGTTTGTGCGTTTTCCATTTTACGTTCTAATGATTTATCAACTAAATCAGCATTGTATTTTGGAAACTCTGCTAAATGTACACTGTCAAAACCTTCGATATTTGTTGTACTTACTAAATCTTTATACAATTTATCCATAAAGAAAGGTGCTACTGGTGATGCCAATTTAGCTACCGTAAGCATACAGGTATATAAGGTTTGATATGCTGATATTTTATCTTGCGCGTATTCGCCTTTCCAAAAACGTCTTCTACACAAACGCACATACCAGTTACTTAAATGATCTTGTACAAAGTCAGAAATTGCTCTGGTTGCTTTTGTTGGTTCGTAAGCGGCATAAAAAGCATCTACTTTTTTAACCAAGGTATTTAATTCTGATAAAATCCAACGATCAATTTCTGGTCTATCTTTTAAAGCAACCTCAGCTTCACTATAATTGAAGTTATCTAAGTTGGCATATAAACTAAAAAATGAATATGTATTGTAAAGTGTTCCGAAAAACTTTCTGCTAACTTCGGTAATTCCGTCTAAATCGAACTTTAAATTATCCCAAGGATTTGCGTTCGATATCATGTACCAACGCGTAGCATCAGGCCCATATTTATCTAAGGTTGTAAACGGATCTACTCCGTTACCTAAACGCTTCGACATTTTTTGTCCGTTTTTATCTAACACCAATCCGTTAGACACTACATTTTTATAGGCTTTATCATCAAAAACCATGGTTGCAATAGCGTGTAAGGTATAAAACCATCCACGAGTTTGATCAACACCTTCGGCAATGAAATCGGCTGTTTTCCAACCTTCTTCTACCAATTCTTTATTTTCAAACGGATAATGCCATTGTGCATACGGCATAGAACCAGAATCGAACCAAACATCAATTAAATCAGATTCACGCTGCATTGGCTGTCCTGAATCAGAAATTAAGGTGATTTTATCAACTACATTTTTATGTAAATCAACCGTATCATAATTTTCTTCAGACATGTTTCCGATTTCAAAATCGGCAAAAATATCTTCAGACATTACGCCAGCTTTTACAGCTTTTTGCATTTCTTCTTTTAACTCAGCTACAGAACCCATTATTTTAGCTTCTTTACCATCTTCTGTTCTCCAAACAGGTAACGGAATTCCCCAAAAACGAGAACGCGATAAATTCCAATCATTGGCATTTTTTAACCAGTTACCAAAACGACCTGTTCCTGTTGATTCAGGTTTCCAATTAATTTCTTCGTTTAAAGAATGCATGCGCTCTTTAACGTCTGTTACTTTTATAAACCAAGAATCTAGTGGGTAATATAAAATAGGCTTGTCAGTTCTCCAACAATGTGGATAACTGTGCACATATTTCTCTACCTTAAAGGCTTTATTTTCTTCTTTTAATTTGATTGCGATTTGAACATCTACCGATTTTTCGGGTGCTTCACCATCAGCATAATATTCGTTCTTTACATACATACCTGCAAACTCCCCAACATCTTTGGTAAATTTACCTTGTAAATCAACTAAAGGAACTAAATTATCATTCGCATCTTTAACTAACATTGGTGGTACTCCTGCATCTTTACAAACCAAGGCATCATCTGCCCCAAAAGTTGGTGCAGTGTGTACAATACCTGTACCATCTTCAGTAGTAACAAAATCTCCCGGAATTACTCTAAATGCTTCTTCCGGATTTTCGTATGGTAATGCGTAAGGTAATAATTGTTCGTATTTAGTACCTACTAAGTCGGCTCCTTTGAACTCTTCTGCAATGAAATACGGAATTTGTTTGTCTTCTGCTTTATAACTTGCTAAATCTGCTTCGTTTTCAACAGCTTTAAACTTTTTCCCTGCAAATTGTTTTCCAACTAAAGGTTTACCTAAAATTACTTGCGTAGGTTCGAATGTATATTGATTAAATGTTTTTACCAATACATAATCTATCTTGTTACCAACCGTTAATGCGGTATTACTTGGTAAGGTCCACGGAGTTGTTGTCCATGCTAAAATATGTACATCGCTACCGTTTTGTAAAATACTTGGTAGTGTTTCGGTAACTGCTTTAAATTGCGCTACAACAGTAGTATCGGTAACATCTTGATAGGCTCCTGGTTGATTTACCTCGTGAGAACTCAATCCTGTTCCTGCTTTTGGTGAATATGGCTGAATCGTATATCCTTTATACATCAAATCTTTATTATAGATTTGCTTTAACAACCACCAAACGGTTTCCATATATTTTGACTTATAAGTAACATACGGATCTTCCATATCTACCCAATATCCCATTTTTTCGGTAAGGTTATTCCAAATATCAGTGTATTTCATCACTGCTTTTTTACAAGCAATGTTGTATTCTTCTACCGTAATTTTTGTTCCAATATCTTCTTTGGTAATTCCAAGTTCTTTTTCAACCCCTAATTCAACTGGTAAACCATGGGTATCCCAACCAGCTTTACGCTTTACTTGAAATCCTTTTAAGGTTTTGTAGCGACAAAAAATATCTTTAATGGTACGTCCCATTGCGTGGTGAATACCTGGTAAACCATTTGCCGAAGGTGGTCCTTCAAAAAAGATAAACGGTTTGTTTTCATCACGGGTAGTTATACTTTTTTCAAAAATGTTGTTTTCTTTCCAGTAATTAAGAATTTCATCAGCAACATTTGGCAAGTTAAGCCCTTTGTATTCAGTAAACTTCGTACTCATTTTGTAATTGTATTAATTGAATTGGCGAAATTACGTATTTTCTTGTAATTGTAAGGTTTGCCTCATAAAAAAAGCACCTTATTAATAAGGTGCTTTTTAAAATAACAATGTTCTTTTATTTTTTTATGATATAAAAATAAGAACGTCTATTTTTTTGATGCTCTTCTTTTGTACATTTCTCTTCGTTTTCATCATTACAATTATTTAATAATTGTGCTTCTCCGTATCCTATAGCACTTTCTATTCTTTCAAACGAAATTCCTTTAGATACAATATAATCTCTAGTTGATTTTGCACGTTTATCTGATAATAATTTATTGTAATTACGCTCCCCTCTACTATCAGTATGCGATTCGATTTTTATAACCATTGTAGGATGATTTTTCATTACCGAAACAACATGATCTAATTCGCTTGCTGCATCTTCACGGATATCATGTTGATCAAAATCAAAATAAATTGGACTAATTACAATCTCATCTTCAACAATTAAGCCTTCTACTTTTAAATCTACCTCTATTTTTTCTTCTTTTTCATCAAGTGAGGTCATTGTTTTATTATCTCCTTTATGGTCTTCTTTTGTAACCACAATAGAGAATTCTTTTTCACAATCTACCTCTCCAAAAGCATAACTTCCATCACTTTTAGTTTTCTTTTCTGCCAATACAATACCTTCAGCATCAACTAACTTAACCAAAGCATTTTCTACTAACTGATTTGTATTTTTATCTAATACTTTTCCTGAAACATCTATTTTACATTCATCTACAATAAAACTATAAATATCGTCATCTCCTTTTCCTTTTTTTCTATTAGATGAAAAGAATCCGTTATTTCTTTTTTTGTTAATTACAAATGAAAAATCATCGTAAGGACTATTAACTGGTGGCCCTAAATTTACTGGATTAGTATATGTTTCGTTAACTTTTTTTGCCTCAAGAACATCTAAAGCTCCTAAACCCAAATGCCCATCAGATGCAAAATATAACGTTTCGTCTTCACCTACAAAAGGAAACATTTCTCTTCCTTCTGTATTAATTTTATCTCCTAAATTTTGAGGCTTTGAAAAACTACCATCTTCTAAAATCGTTACTTTATATAAATCCGTTAACCCAAATCCGTTTGGCATATTAGAAACAAAATACAATGTTTTTTCGTCTGGACTTAAAGCTGGATGTCCTGTTGAATAATCATCATTATTAAAAGAAACAGAAGTTATGTTACTCCATTTTCCATCAATATTTTCTGCCTTATATATTTTTAAATTCGCTTCTTTATTTTCGCCTTGCTTTAACTCTTCATTTTCTGAATTAGTTCTTGTAAAATACATCGTTTTATTATCTGATGTAATTACAGCGTTAGATTCGTGGTACAAAGAACTTAATGACGTAATTCTAAGCTCTTCTTTTACATCTAAAATATCATTTTCTAAATCAAAATCTTCTTTCGCTTTATAAATATTTAAATGCGGTTGATTATTCCATTTGTAAAGTCTTTTATCTTTAGCATCAATCGGTTTTGTTGATGAATAATACAGTTCGTTATTAAAAATAAATCCTCCAAAATCTGAGTATTTAGTATTTACAGATAAGTTATTTACGTTTATATAGGTTTGTTTTTTATTGGTGTACTCTACAAAATAATCAAGATTTTTTTCTAGTTGACTAACTCTACTATCATCTTTTTTTATTTTATTTAGTTTTAAAATCCACTTATCAGATTCTTTAACTTTACCGTTACTTTTTAATGTTTGAGCATATCTAAAAATATAACCTGAATTAACCGTATTTTCATATGTATCAAATAATTGTTTATACCATTTTTCTGCTTGCAAAAAATCAGCATTATAGTAATATGAGTCTCCCAAACGTCCTAAAACCTCCTGAGAATCATCACCTTTATTATAAATTTTTTCATATAACTCTGCAGATTTCACGTATGCAAATTCATTAAAAAACCTATCAGCTATTGACTTTCTTTGTCCAAAAGAAACAGTTGTAACCAGTATAACTCCTAATAATATTGTTATTTTATTCATCCTTATAAATTTATACCCACAGTAAATATACTTTTTTTAAAATTATTTTAATTAAGCCCTCGCTCTTTTTTTATTTGCTCGTACGCAGCTTGAATATTTTGAAATTTTTCTTTTGCACCTTGTTTATGCTCTTCCCCAAAACCCTCTAATTTATCCGGATGGTATTTTTTAGCCATCTTTCTATATGCTTTTTTAAGCTCATCATTTGTTGCCGATTTTGTTATTTCTAACATTTTATATGCACCGTCAGAATCATCATAAAACATTGCTTTTATTGATGAGTAATCATAATCATTTATGTATAAATATCCTGAAATTTTTCTTATTTCTTCTTCTTCTGGCGAAGTTACTTGGCCATCTGCCTTTGCAATTCCGAATAAAAAATGTATTAATTGTAATCGAGAAGAGTGCGACATATGCTGGCGAATTTGCATACACACCTGACGCGTTGATATTTGTTTTTTAATAATTCCACTAAACAATTTAAAAGCATGATTTGCCCTTTCTTTACCATACATTTTCACAAAATGCATGCGTACATAATCTAACTCTCGTTGATCAATTTTACCATCCGCTTTAATAACTACGGATGCTAAAATTAATAAAGTGATTTCAAAATCGCCAGAAGTAGCCCTTCCTCTTCTTTGTGGCTCTGGTCTTCTTTGATATTCTTGTTGTTCTTGTGTAAAATCTTCAACCGAAACACCATCAATAAAACTACCTACAGCAAACCCAATAATCGCTCCAATTGGGCCTCCCATTGTAAATCCGGCTCCGGCTCCAAGCCATTTTGCAAATTTTCCCATTCTTAAATTTTAAAGCTACAAAGATACTATTAACTCTTTACAAAAAGCAGCATTTGTTTTTGCTTGATTCTTGGTTTTAAATAAAGTATCTTTGCATTGAATTATTTAATTAAAAATTATGTACCCAGAAGAATTAGTAAAACCAATGCGCGATCAATTAATTGATGCTGGTTTTGACGCTTTATATACTGCTGAAGATGTTGATACTGCTTTAGCAAAAGAAGGAACAACTTTAGTAATGGTAAACTCTGTTTGTGGTTGTGCAGCTGGTACTGCAAGACCAGGAGCAATTGCTTCTTTAGGCGCTGATAAAACGCCTACAAACTTAACAACTGTTTTTGCAGGTGTAGAAAAAGAATCTACAGCAAAAGCAAGAGAACACATGATTCCATTTCCTCCGTCATCTCCTGCAATTGCGTTATTTAAAGATGGTAACTTAGTACACATGTTAGAACGTCATCATATTGAAGGTCGTTCGGCACAAGCTATCGCTCAGAATTTAGCAGCAGCTTACGATGAGTTTTGTTAATTAACATTTAACGTTAAAACATAAAAAAAATCCAGCAAGCTTGCTGGATTTTTTTGTTATACTTTTTTTATTACACTGGTAACAATACCCCAAATAATAAAATTATTCTCTTCGGTAATTTTTATGATTGGATAGTCTGGATTTTCAGGTTGCAACCAAACCTCATCTTTTTCTACTCTTAATCGTTTTACGGTAAATTCTCCGTCTAAAAAACAGACCGCTATTTTATTATTTGTTGGCGAAATACTTCTATCAATTACCAATAAATCGTTATCATCTAAACCTGCTCCAATCATAGATTGACCGCTAACTTTGGCAAAAAAAGTAGCTTCTTTATTTCGTATCAATTCTTCATCTAACGAAATACGTGTTTCTTTAAAATCATCCGCAGGCGAAGGAAATCCAGCAGAAATACCAATATCCATAAAAATTGCCCCTGCACTTTCATTCATTTCTTTTGGCAATAAAAAAGTTAATGCTTCTGTTGTTTTCATAAATTATTTTACCCTAATAATATCGTTAATATTTGTGGTGTATTTTGGCGATAATCGCTCTTGACGCATTTTCCAAGTACGTTTTAAATCTTGATTTGCTAATTTAACCTTATCTGACTTAAAAGCCTGATTTATTTTATCAATTGCTTGCATTAGTGGTTTATGCTTCGGATTTTCAGTTTCAAACATGTTTATTTGATAATTATCCGACGGCACTAATCCTGTTACAACAACTCCTGCTCGCTTGTATTTTATGCCTTTTTTAAAAATAGTTTTTACGGCTTCTACAGCGCTTTTGCTTATTGTTAAAGTTGAATCTGTTGGATATGAAAAAACAACCGTTCTACTTGCACGATGCTGTTCGCTATCTTTTTTATGGCGGTCGCTATGCAACACAACCATAACCATATGGCAACTTGAATTTTGCTTGCGTAATTTTTCTGCACAACTTACTGCAAAGGTTGAAATTCGCTCTTTTATATTATCAATATCAGAAAAAGTATGTTCGAAACTTCGGGTGGTAGCAATTGCTTTTTTGGTAACTGGCTCGTCTAGGAATATCTTAGAATCTCCTTCTAAGTCTTTTTTCAATTTCCAAATGGTGATTGATAAGTTTTTACGAACCCAAGTATCATCTAATTGTGTAAAATCATACGCTTTTACACATCCTTTTGATTTTAATTTTTTAGCCAAACGATTACCAATACCCCAAACGTTTTCTATCGCTGTCCATTTTAATGCTTTTATTCTTTTCTCATCCGAATCTATTACATACACTCCTTTTGTTTGCTTCGGATATTTACGCGCAATCTTATTCGCTATTTTAGTTAATGCTTTGGTTGGTGCGATACCTACACAGGTTGGAATCCCTGTCCACTGTAAAACTTTACTTCTAATTTCGGTTCCGTATTTTTCGAAATTATAATTTTCGAATCCTTTAAATTGTAAAAAAGCTTCATCGATGGAATACACTTCAATATCTGGAGAAAACTGCTCTAATATTTTCATTACTCGAGTGCTCATATCACCATACAGCGGATAATTGGAAGACAATACTGTAATATTATGTGTTTTACAAAACTGTTCCCATTTAAAAATTGGCGCACCAAACGGTAGGTTTATGTTTTTAGCCTCGTCGCTCATCGCAATTACACAACCATCATTATTGCTTAAAACAGCAACTGGTTTTCCTTGTAAATTCGGATTAAAAACCCGTTCACAAGAAGCATAAAAATTATTACAATCTACAAGTGCATACATGTTTGTAAAAGTAATACATCTGTGGTTTTAGTCTTCTACAAATTCTAAAATATCTGCTGGCTGACATTCTAAAGCTTTACAAATTGCCTCTAAAGTTGAAAATCGAATTGCCTTAGCTTTTCCTGATTTTAAGATGGATAAATTTGCCGTAGTTATCCCCACAATTTCTGCCAAATCTTTACTTTTCATCTTGCGTTTGGCAAGCATTACATCTAAGTTTACAATTATCGGCATAGTTATATTGTTAGATCGTTTTCTTGTTTCATGTTTTTAGATACTTTAAAAATTTCAGAAAGCACCACAAAAAACAACCCGAAGCAAATACATAAATAATGTGTGCTGATTCCAAAATTAAAACTTATTATAGATTCGATAATTAAATTAAATCCTACTTCACTTATAATCATTAATAAACCTGCTATCATTAAAATGTTTCCTGCTGATTTTAAGTTTGCAATTACTTTTTCTGTAAAAATTCGAGCGCGAACAAATTCATTTAAAACCAATCTGAATTTATAAATCGTGTAATAAATCAACAAATAAGAAAGTAAAAAAATCGCGAAAAAAACTTTGTGCAGTATCGTTATACTTTCGGTAATATTTATTTTTAAAAAATCACTTGTAATATTTTCTGACAGTATAAAAACTGTTGGCATTCCTAAAATTAAAAAAGGAACTACGCAACTTGTGGTTATAAAAAGAAAGTCAACCAGGCTTTTAAGTATGTGTAATTTTCTCATAATTATTATTTTTTTGATTTAATAATTCAGGTTACGTCAACCTGAACTTGTTTCAGGTTCTCATCACAACTACAGCTTACTGTAAAATGTGATTCTGAAATAAATTCAGAATGACGAACTGATATTGAGTTTTGAATAAGTTTGATTTCCCTATAAATTTTATATCGTTAAATCGTTTTCCTGCTTTAATTCCTGTCCTCTTTTAAACACCTCTCTTAAAACGAAAAAGAAAATAATGGCTAATGGATAGCAAAACAAAAACTCAAAAGACACCTTTTCTTTTACAATATGATGAGGAATATCCGTTTCATAAAAAACCATAGAAATTCGTTTTAACATTACGGTACTTAAAAGAAAGTTAAAAACAAACAACCCTGTAGTTATTACAATTATTTTCTGTAAAATCTTAATATTTGAATTAAAGAATAACTGCAAGTTTTTGGTGTTTTTTAAAAAAACATTAAATAGATAAAGGATAAAAAAGCACCCTATAAAATTTATAATTAACGACCAAATAACATAAAATTTAGAATAACCATCTAGCAAATTATAATGCATATATTGTTTTGTCTCTTTCCATTGACTATAAGTTGTTGGAATTTCTTTTACATCAAATCTAAAACTCAGACCTCTTTCTTCTGTAATAATTAAACTAGTATATTTTTCTGAAGAAACCATTGAATGAAAATATACAAATGCTAACCCTAAACAAATAACAACTTGCATTGTCATTAAAAATTTCAAGAAATAAGAAGAGACCTTTAATGTTTTTTCTGTTTTCATAATTAATTCATTTACACTACAAATATAATAAAATTATCGAAAAACAATAATTTATTATTAAATATTGATAATTAAACTTTTCTTATTTTTGCTGCATGACTAAGAAATTAAAGATTGACGGAATTGACAAAATTATTATTAAACGGCTGGTTAATGATGCACGAACTCCCATTTTAAGTATTGCCCGCGAAGTAGGAATTTCAGGAGCTGCCATACATCAACGTTTACGAAAATTAGATGCTTCTAATTTAATTGATGGTTATAAAATGGTGTTAAACCCAAAGGCTTTAGGCTATAATACGACCGCTTTCGTAGGGGTATTTTTAGATTCTTCAAGTTTATATTCATCAGCAATAAAACGTTTAAAAGAAATTCCAGAAATTGTTGAAAGCCATTACACCACTGGTAACTACGCTATTTTTATTAAAATACTTTGTAAAAACAACGAAGATTTAATGCACTTGTTAAATAAAGATATTCAAAACATAAAAGGGGTGTCGAGAACAGAAACTTTTATATCTTTAGACCAACAAATAGATCGACAAATAAAAATTTAAAAACCCCGAATGAACGAATTTATTTTCTACTTTAAAATGGGCTTATTTCATGTATTAGACATTAAAGCCTACGACCATATTTTATTTTTAATCGTGTTAGCCGTTGTTTATCAATTTAAACAATGGACCAAAGTACTGTGGTTAATTACACTATTTACCATCGGTCATTCAATAACATTGGCGCTTTCTGCTTACGGAATTATAAATGTTAGAGCAGATTTGGTGGAGTTTTTAATTCCGCTAACCATTTTTATTACCGGTTTAATGAATGTTTTAACGGCTAAAAAAGCATCCGTAGGAAAAGAAAATCAGAATTTGTTTTTTGCACTTTTCTTCGGATTAATTCACGGACTCGGTTTTTCTAACTATTTTAAAATAATGATTGGTAAAACTTCTGATAAATTAATGCCGCTTTTAGAATTTGCAATTGGTGTAGAAGCTGCGCAAATTATAATTGTTTTATTTATTTTATTGGTAGGAACCTTGGCGCAATCAATATTTGGTGTAAACCGTCGCGATTGGATTTTAATCATCTCATCTATCGTAATCGGATTTGCTTTTCAAATGATGATGAATCGCGTTTTTTGGTAAAAAATTAACGTCGCAGCTTTTTAAAACTAACTATATTAGCAATTCACATAATTTTTAATTTTGAATAAAAAACAGTTAAAATACGACAAAGCTTATTTAAAAATGGCGCAAGAATGGGGTAAATTATCACATTGTAAACGCAAACAAGTAGGTGCTATAATTGTTAAAGATCGTATGATAATTTCTGATGGATACAACGGTACGCCATCCGGATTTGAAAATTATTGTGAAGACGAAGATGGTTACACTAAATGGTATGTTTTACATGCTGAAGCAAATGCTATTTTAAAAGTTGCTGCTTCTACACAATCGTGTAAAGGAGCTACTTTATATATTACACTTTCACCTTGCCAACAATGTAGTAAACTAATTCATCAAGCAGGTATAAAACGCGTAGTGTATGCTGATGCTTATAAAGACACTTCTGGTGTAGATTTTTTAGAAAAAGCAGGTGTTGAACTCACCCATTTACCTTATGAACAAGAATAATTTACCTATATATTTTTCAATCGCAGTCGTTTTCGGTATTCTTATCGGAACTTTTTTTGGTAAAGGAAATACTACCAATTTTATTGGCAAAAATTCATCCAACGAAAAAAAAATAAAACGATTAATAGATTACATTCAAAGTGATTATGTTGATAATGTAAATACAGATGAATTATTAGATGGAGCAATTACCGAAATGCTAGGTAAACTCGATCCGCACTCTGTTTATATTCCGAAAGAAAACTTGCAATTAGTTACCGAAAACATGCAAGGTAATTTTGTTGGTATCGGCGTACAATTTCGTATGATTGGTGATACTATTACTGTTATTTCACCAATAAAAGGTGGTCCAAGTATAAAAGAAGGTATTAAAGCTGGCGACAGAATTTTACTTGCTGACAACGATACTTTATACAATAAAAAGCTACAAACTAATCAAATAATGAAAGCCTTAAAAGGCAAACCAAACACGAAAGTTAAAGTACAAATTTATCGAAAAACAACCGATAGTATTTTTAACGTAACCATAAACAGAGGCAAAGTAAATATTAAAAGTGTTGATGTTGCTTACATGTTAAACGACAGTATTGGTTATATAAAACTAAATCGTTTTGCTCGTAATTCGTACACCGAATTTAAAACTTCATTAGACGCTCTTAAAGAAAACGGAATGACAGATTTAGTTTTAGATCTTCGTGGAAATGGCGGTGGATTTATTGATATTGCCAATAGTATTGTTGATGAGTTTTTAGAAGATGATAAATTAATTGTGTTTACAAAAAATAATAAAGGTGATATTAACGAATCGTTTGCTACCGAAAAAGGTGATTTTGAAAAAGGTGGTTTGTATGTTTTAATTGACGAAAATTCGGCTTCGGCTTCAGAAATTGTTGCAGGAGCTTTACAAGACAACGACAAAGGAATTATTATTGGACGCCGTTCTTTTGGTAAAGGATTAGTGCAACAAGAAATGGATTTAGGTGATGGTTCTGCAGTGCGTTTAACAACAGCTCGTTATTACACACCCACAGGTCGCTCTATTCAAAAACCCTATATTAAAGGCGATAAAACTGCTAATTATAGCAGCGACATCGACAATCGTTATATTAGTGGCGAGCTTTTTAGTAAAGACAGTATAAGAACTATTGATAGTTTAAAATTTAAAACTCCAAAAGGCAAAACGGTGTACGGTGGCGGAGGTATAATTCCTGATTACTTTGTATCTGTTGATACCTCAGCTTATATACCAACAATATTTTTTAGACCTTTAAACAATTTTGCTTTTAATTATGTGGATACAAATCGTAAAAAACTTGCAAAAACAACAGTAAAAGAGTTTATTAAAAATTTTGATTCAGACAATAAAGTTTCTACAGAATTCTTAAAAAAATTAGAAGGTTATAAACTTTCTAACAAAATAAAGAATCAACTTAAAAGGAACTTAAAAACATTAATTGCAAGAGAACTTTTTAGCGATGAAGGTTTATATAAAGTAAATCAAATTGACGATAAAATGCTTCAAAAAGTATTTGAATTAGAAGATTTATCCCAATAAAAATACTCATTTTTAGGTATTTTTTTCACCTACTTGTATTTGTACATTTACAAGTACCTAACGAAAAAACACCCGAAAATGATTTTAAAAAATCTTAAAAAATTACTTTCTTTATTTTTTTTGGCTGTTTTATTAATTTCTTGTTCTAGTAATGAGGAAGCAGAAGAAAAACTAGATAATTTTTCTAATGTACCTAGTGGTGAAATTGTTGAAGCAAATTTAAGAGATCTGATGTTAACCGGAAACGAAAATGCTGCTTCAAACAAAAACATTCAAAAATGGTGGTCTCATTTAACTTCAGAATTTATTTTTAATAATGAAGATTGTCGCAATCGTAATAACATACATAATGCTGGGTATTTTGCTTTTGCGACCGATGGTACTCTTTTTGTTAAACTAAATAAAGATGGCACAGCTTCTAATGCAGGAGGTTGGAAATGGACATCTAGCAAAAAAAATAAAATAACTATTATTTATCGCTCTGGTGATCAGCAAAACTTTACAATTACATATTTAAATGAAAATAATATTGTTTATGCTTCAGAACAATCTATAGGAGACTGCTCTGTATTAACATATCAACAATTTAATAATCCGTTTTTTCAGTAATCCCCATTATAAAACCTAAATATTATATTTAGGTTTTAGTTTATCTTAAAAAATTAAATTCCGTTTTCTGCTCTTTTTTGTTGATAAACCTCAGTAATTGTTGGATTTTCTTTACACGATTTTAATTGTTCAAACTTATCTCCAACCTTTACAAAGCCAGTTTTTAAAACCTTAAAATAAACTCCTGGTAAATCTTGTTGCCAAAACTGTTTTACAATTTTCATATTGTTAAAACGCACTCCTAACTTCATACAAGGTTCTCGTGGCTTAGTTACCTCTAAAACAGTTTCTCCTACTTTAAAAGTGTCGCCAACATGTAACTTAGCTTCATCTAAATCATCAATCGTTAAATTTTCACCAAATATTCCGAATTGCCAATCTAAATTTGGAAAAAACGCTTTCCAATAAATATAATGCTTTTCAGAATATCCATAAACTGCTTGTTCTATTCCTCCATGATTTTCTCTATTACAAATAGTATCGCCTTTTACATCTTCAATATCTAAAAAAACAGGTGTTTTTACTGGAAATTTAAAAATACCTGTAGTAACTAACTTTCCTTTCCAATCTATTTCTTTGCGTTCACCAATATTTGTTGCAATAATTTTCATTTAGTATATTTTTATATTAAAATACATTTTTTTCTTTCAAAACACTTATACCTTTTTTTAATACAGTGCTTACCTTATTTAGCCCTTTAAAGGAATTTACCTAAACGTTAAATAAAAATGCTTGCTATATTTACATCAGTTAAAATATTATAAGGGGATTTTTTTAACTAAAAGATTAATTTTTTAATCTTACAACCTTTAAAAAAGGTAGTTTTACCATAGTTAATAAGGGGAAACTATGAATTATCATCTACCTTTTTTAATTGGTTATAATTAAAAAAGCGGTAATTAACGTAACTAGCTTCGGGGGGAGTGCATTATATTTTTTACTGCTTTTATCTAAAAATAGTATTGCTTTTTATAAACTGATTTTTAAATCGTTCGCTAAATGCTATTTGATGGTTGTTTTCTAAAACCAATAAATTATCTTCAAAATAAATTTCTTGAATCTTTTTTACATTAACCAGGTAATTTCTATGAGTTTGTGTAAAATCGGTCGTTCCTAAAAGTTCTTTTATTTTTGTTAATGAAAGCTTTATTAAATACTCTCCTTCACTACAAACTAATTTGCAGTACTTTTCTTTAACTTCAACATAAATAATAGACGTAATATCTACTTTCATAATACTACGTTTCTTTTTTACGAATAAAAAAGACGGACTTATAACTGCATTTTCATCACTTAAACTAATACTACTTGATTGTTGATGAAATTTTTCTAAAGCGAGTTCTAAAGAATATAATAACTCTAATTTATTAAATGGTTTTAGTAAATATGTGTACGGATTTGTAAGTTTAGCTTCGTTAAAAACAGCCTTACTTTGCATACTTGTTAAAAATAAAAAAGGAATATTTACATTTTGCCTATTTAAACGATGAGCCAATGAAATGCCTTCTGGTTTTCCATCAATCATAATATCAAGTAAAATGATATCAAAAAAACAATTTTTAATTTCTTTTTCGGCTTCAATAGCATTTTTTACTCGAATAACTTCGTAATTATTTTCTTCTAAAAAGTCGATAATATCTGTAGCTTCTTCGTCTAAATCTTCTAAAAGTAGTAATCGTAAATTATTCATCAAATTTATGTTTTATACACTCTGTTTACGAAGATACATATTTTGATGATTTACTTTTACTCAAAAATCATTAAAAAACACTTAAACCAAGGGCATTAATATAACTGCGGTTGTACATACTCCTTCTTCACTTTCAAAAAACAATGTTCCGTTATTTTTCTTGATTAACGTTTGACATAATAACAAACCTAATCCGATTCCTTTAGAGCGATCTATCTTATCGATAGATAAATCTTTTAAAGCATTTATTTTTTGAAGTTTTTCTTCTGATATTCCCATACCAGAATCTTTTATTTCGATTCGAGCCAAAGTAGTTGAGTGTTTTTTTGTTTTCACAGAAATACTTCCAGAACCATTCATGTATTTTATTGAGTTATCAATTAAATTTCGAAGTACAATTTTTAACGATTCTTTGTCTGTTAACACAAGAATTCCACTTTCTAAATCACTAATAATCGAAATAGCTTTTGCTTCCGCTAAATCTTCATAATCAAATAATACTTGCTCTATAACAGGTTGTAAAACATGTTCTTCTTGAGAAAAATTTAATTGATTACTTTGTTCTAACGACCAATGTAAAACATTATTTAATAAATGACTCGTACTTTCGGTAACTGCAATAGCCGATTTTGTAGCTTCTTTAATTGCTAATAAATCATTATTAGCAATATGTTTTGCTAGTTTTTGATGCTGCCTTTTTATACTATTTATAGGCGAACGCAAATCGTGTGACACTACCGAGAATAAATAATTTTTGGTATTATTAGCCACATTTAAAGCCTCCTTTTGCTCAACAATAAGTTTATTTTTACTTTGTAGTTTTCTATAAAAAAAAGCCAATCCTCCTAAAAACACTAACAAACCAGAAGCCCCTAAAACTAATCCTTTTTGAACTACTTTTTGGCGTTTTATTTGCTCATCTTGCACTGCTATTTCTTGTTGTTTTTGTGCAACTGCTATTTTTTTATCTTTCTCGGTAAGTTCCCAAATTTTATCTCTATTCCAAATAGAATCTTTCCATTTACCAAATTCAATATAATAACCAACACTTTTTTTAAAGTTCTTTCTATTCTTCTCTACTACAGCCATATTTTTAGCCGTATATTGTTTTAATTCAATATCTGTAAAAGACCTTGCTAAATCATAGGCTTCTTTAAATAAAGGAATAGCCTCATCATCTAAATATTGATTATAATAAACATTTGCTAAATCCATTTTAGCTCTTACCAAAGCCAAAGTATCATTGCTTTTAATAAGAGAAAGTTCTTTTGAAAAATATCCCTTAGCCTTCTTATAGTTTTTCTTATGTATATAACATAATCCTAAATTATGATATGATGATTTTTTAAAGTTTAAATCTTTATTATTATTCTTATTCCATTTTTCATAATGAAATATTGCTTTATCATAATCTTTTAAACTGAGGTAAATTCTACCTAACTTTTGTTGTTTTAAATTTTCATATTTCTGATCAGATACAAGTAATATATTCTCTAACGCTTTTTTATATAACGCTTTTTCTATTGCACTAACACCTTGAATATAATTTAAAATATTTTTTTCTTCTTTTGAAAGAGCATTTAAAATAGCTTTACTACAATATGCATAACAAGAATCATATTTCTTTTCTCTATAATATTTATAGGCTTTAATAAAATTTTTATTCTTGGTCGAGTTAGATATATAATCTCCTTCATTATATAAAATTTCCAGATCGTTAATTTTCGCTTCTTGTGAAAAACTAACAATTGTTATTAAAAAAAAACAAATAGATATAACTCTACTGACCATCATTTGCAGGCATAGTAACAGTTCCTCTATCCGTCTCAGGATCTTCATCTTCATCTCTTAATAAGGTTGCGTTAGCCGAAGTGCCATCATTTATTTGATAAGTAAACTGTACATAGTACAAATCGTACTCAGTAGTTTCTTCTTTACAGTTAAATTCTACACGAAAATCTCTACAATCAATAACCTCAGGAGTTCCGTCTTTTTTCAAAACTGTTGTAGGTGTAATTCCGTAATAATTTAGATAAACTGTATTATCTTTTAATGCTAAACCACTAGTGTTTTCTACTGAATTTAATGCATTACTCGGCAAATACGCCAACACTGTCATAGTATACGGTGTATTATTACCACCTTTAATACCTGAAATATTTACCAATGGTCCTGATGGTTTATTTGCAGCAGGAATATTTGTGTCAAATTCTAAAAACTGCACTAAGTTCAATGTTACTCCGTTAGTTGTTATACTCATCTTATTCTTATTAACTAAAGCTATAAATTTACAATAAAAAATCTTTTAAAACATCTGCAATCTTACGATTATCAGACAGTTGTGGGATTTTATTTTGTCCGCCAAATTTACCAATCGATTTCATATATTCATGAAAACCACCTTTTTTTACACTTCTAATAATTAAAGTTTGTAATATTTTACCAGTAATTAAATCGAAATAATATACATTTTGTTTTTGCATAGAAGCATCAATTTTAGCTGCTAATTCCTCTAAATTATCAGGCTCATTTTCAAATTCGATAAACCACTCATGGTATGGCAATCCGCTTTCCGGATTTACCTGTGGCGCCACCGTAAACTCACTTACATTTACATTTGTACCCAAAATAGCATCATTTAATGCTTTTTCTACTTCTTTACCAATAACATGTTCGCCAAAGGCGGATATAAAATGCTTAATGCGTCCGGTTACTTTTATTCGATAAGGTTTTAGCGAAGTAAACTCTACCGTATCACCAATATTATATCCCCAAAGACCTGCAGATGTATTTAAAATAATTACATAATTTACACCTAATTGCACATCTTTTAAAGAAATTCTAGTCGGATTTTCATCAAAAAATTCAGTTGCAGGAATAAACTCATAAAAAATACCTGAATTTAATTGCAACAACATGCCTTTTTCGGTTTGTGAATCTTGATAAGCAATAAATCCTTCGGATGCTGGATACAACTCTACGTAATCAATTTTTTTACCGATTAAAGCTTCAAACTTATTTTTATAAGGTTCGAAATTTACACCTCCGTACACGAAAAAGTTAAAGTTTGGAAAAATTTCTGAAATCGTTTTTCCTGTCTTATCAATCAACTTTTCAAAATACATCTGTACCCAAGACGGAATTCCGCTAATTACAGACATATCTTCATTTATCGTTTCTTCAACTACTTTATCAACCTTAGTATCCCAATCTTCAATACAATTGGTTTCCCAACTAGGTAAACGATTTTTTAATAAATAATTTGGTACATAATGTGCTGCAATACCACTTAATCGCCCTAGCTTAACACCATTCATATCTTCTAAAACGGGACTTCCTTGTAAAAAAATCATTTTACCATTTACAAAACTTGCGTCACCAGTTTCTGCAATATAAAACAACAATGCATTACGCGCTGCGGTTATATGTGTTGGCATAGATTCTTTCGTTATCGGAATATATTTTGCCCCAGAAGTGGTACCCGACGTTTTTGCAAAATACAATGGTTTGCCTTTCCATAAAACATCTTCTTCACCAGCAACAATTCTATCTACATAAGTACGTAAACCTTCGTAATCATTTACAGGAATACGTTTTTTAAAATCTTCGTAATTATTGATAGAAATAAAATCGTGATCTTTACCAAAAGCGGTTTTACATCCTTCAGAAACTAAATACTGAAATACTTTTTCTTGCGTTTTATGAGGATTATTAGCCCATTTATAAACTCGTTTTCGTACTTGTTTAGCAAAAGGAATTGCTAGTATTGATTTGATACTCATTTTTATGCTTTTTAAAACTTAAAAAAATAGTGTTCTTTTCTAATCTACTGAAAATCTATATAATCAGTCGGATCTACCGGGAAACCGTTATTCCACAGTTCGAAATGTAAATGTGGGCCAGTTGTTAACTCACCTGTCGAACCAACATTTGCAATCGCTTCACCCGATTTAACTACATCGCCTTGTTGTTTTAACAAAGTTCCGTTATGTTTATATACTGATATAAATTCATTCGGATGCTGAATTGTTATTACATAGCCCGTTTCTGCAGTCCATTCTGCTAAAACTACTGTTCCGTCTGAAATTGCTTTTACAGGGGTTCCTGTTTTTGCAACAATATCAAGCGCATAATGCTTTTCGTTCATGTTAAAACTCTGAGAAATGTTTCCTGTTAATGGCGAAAAGAAAACAATTTTAGCTCTTCCTTCTGCTCCATCTAACAACGGGTAACGATCTTTACCATCAACCTTTGCTCTAAATAAAGAATCTTGTTGTGTAGCTAATAACTTGCTATCATCTACCAATGAACTTTGTGCTTCTATTCTTATTGAATCAATTTTTTCGGGCTTTATTTCGCCAGTTAAAACAGGTTTTAAAGCTGCTGTATAACGCTCAATAATTGCTAATCGTGTTTTTAACGAATCTGCTTCGTAAATTAAACGTGTTGCTTTCTTTTTTAGTGAAGTTGATGAGTAACCTGGTATGTATTCTCTTAAACCTGTAAATGCAATTAATAAAGAGGTTAATACGATAAGTAATATAGAAAACAACCCTCCGAAAACAAATACATTTAGTCGAGATAATTTTAAAGAAAATTTTTCTTGAAAAGTAGCTTCGTTTAAAATTACCAATCGGTATTTATCAACAAGTTTTTGTTTTAATTTTCGTTTTGTTTTAATTTTCGACACGCTAATACTAATTTGAATTTCAAATATACAACGAAAAAATTTCGAATCTATTTTTTATCTAAATTAGACGTCATTGTTTTAAAAAACAGGGTTAATTCAAGTAATTTTCGAGAGAAAATAGCATTAAAAATAACTTTTTGAATTCCAAAATTTTATTCAAATTAACAAATTCACCTTTAAATGTAAAAGTAGTAGTAGTATTTGTTATTTTTTGTAAAAATTCATCTCATCAATATAATTCCAAACTTTAGTTGCTATTAAAGGCTGAATATTTTTTTGATTTTTGATTCCGTTTCGAATCATAGTTGATGAAATTTGCACAATTGGCGCATCAACTCTATCAATTTTTGCGTGTTCTTTAAATTGATTTTCTACAATTCCTCCCGATATTCTTGGATAAACATATACCTTATAATCCTCTAAAATAGCTTCATAATTTCGCCATTTATGAAAGCTTTTTAAATTGTCTTCGCCCATAATTAAATTAAAATTATAATCAGGGTATTTTTCTGATATATGCGCTAAAGTATTAATGGTATAATTGGGTTGCGGTAAGTTAAACTCAATATCAGACGGTTTAATTTTATCGTATTCTTTGGTTGCCAAATACACCATTTCTAGGCGATGGTAATTATCTAACAAAGAACTTTTCTTTTTAAACGGATTGTGTGGTGTAACGACCATCCAAATTTCATCTAAATCAGAATTTTCAACCATATGATTGGCAATTATTAAATGACCAACATGAATAGGATTAAAAGTACCAAAATACAATCCGATATTTTTCATAACTAATTAAAAACTTATTATTTTCTTAATTTTACTTAATCTAAGCCTAAAAATTCGCTTACTAAATCTTCCGTTTCTTGTAAAGCTACTTGTAAATCGTAATTTTTAATAATTTTATCAAACTGCGGAGCCGTAGCCAATTCTACCGACGCTTTTGCAATACGCATATTAATTTTATCTTCGCTTTCGGTGCTTCTTTTCTTTAAACGAATTTTAAGTTCATCAACACTTGGTGGTTTTACGAAAACAGCCAATGTTTCTTCCGGAAATTTCTTTTTAATACGCAAACCTCCAACAACATCAATATCAAAAATAACGTGTTTTCCTAAAGCCCAAATACGCTCTACTTCGGTTTTTAGTGTTCCGTAAAAATTATCACGGTACACTTCTTCCCACTCTAAAAATTCGTCTGCTTTAATTTTTTTCTTAAAATCATCCGCAGAAATAAAATAATAATCTTTTGCATTTACTTCTTCACCTCTTGCTGCTCTTGAGGTTGCCGAAATAGAAAACTCTAAATTAAATTTTTCTTGCTTTAATAAATGACGAACAATTGTTGTTTTTCCTGATCCTGAAGGTGCCGAAAACACAAAAAGTTTTCCTTTAAAATCTGTAGCCATTTTATAAAACGTTTAAAATTTGTTCTTTTATTTTTTCTAACTCATCTTTCATCTGAATTACTATTTTTTGCATTGGTGCAAAATTAGCTTTAGAACCAGTTGTATTTATTTCGCGTCCTATTTCTTGAACGATAAATCCTAATTTTTTCCCGTTAGAATCTGCCGTATCTAATTGTTCCAAGAAATAAACTAAGTGATTTGCTAAACGAACTTTTTCTTCGTTGATATCTAATTTTTCTAGATAATAAATTAACTCTTGTTCAAATCGATTTTCGTCTACCTCAACTTTTAACTCTGTTAAAGCTTTTTGTAAACGTTCTTTTACATTTTCAACTCTTTCTCCGTCAAGCACTCTAACTTCTTCTAAAGCCGTTTGAATATTTGCTATCCTTTCTTTAAAATCATCTTCTAATGATTTTGCTTCATCAGTTCTATAAGCTACAATCTCTTTTAAAGCTTCATCAATATGAATATCAATCTGTGTCCATTCATTTTCATCTAACTCTTCTCGCTCAGTTTTTAACGCATCTGGCATTTTTATAGCCATTTTTAACAGTTCTACATCATTATCAGAACCTATGAAAAGTGTGTTTTTTAATTGCTGAACATATTCTAACACCACATTTTTATTAACTTTTGTTGATGTTTCTTCAGCTGTCATTTCTACCCAGATAGAAAAATCTACCTTACCTCTTACTAAACTACTTGCCAGTTTTTTACGAACTGCTAATTCTTTTTCTTTATAGTAAGATGGTATTCTTGTATTTAAGTCTAAGTTTTTACTGTTAAGTGACTTAATTTCAATGGTTACTTTTTTAGAAGGTAAATGTAATACGGATTTTCCGTAACCCGTCATAGACTGTATCATATGGTCAATTTAATAAAGCGCAAAGATACATTTATTTATTTTTAACAGCCACTTGTTTTGTTACCAAAAAGACACCTAAAAAGATTAATAATGTGGCTCCTATTTTTACTGTATTTAAACTATCACTACCTACAAATAAAGCATAAATTGATGCAATAACTGGTTGTATATAAATAAATACACTAACAGTTGTGGGTTTTAATTTTGATAATGCAAACAAGTTAAACAAATAGGTTATACAGGTAGTAAACAACACTACAAAACCTACTTTTAAATAAATTGATGTTGGCATTAAAGACCATTGTACTTCCGCTAACTCAGAAAAACCAAAAGGAATTACGAATAAAAAACCGAATAAATACAGCCATTTTACAAATACTATTGGATTGTATTTTGCAATCAACTTTTTTACCTGAACCAAATACATGGCGTAAGAAGCTGCGTTTATAAAAACTAGCAAATTACCCAGCATCATATTTTTGGCATCAATATTTGGCGAAGTTCCGTAAACTATTAAAATAACAGCACCAATTAATCCAATTATAACACCTAGTATCTTTCTTAAAATCAACCGTTCTTTTAAAAGAATACTTGCAAATATTAACACCAAAATTGGTGCCGTAACCATAATTACCGAAGCACTAATTGGTGTTGTATAACTTAAACCTTTAAAAAAAGTAAGCATATTTAAACCTACTCCGAAAAAAGCAGCAATACTAATTTTTTTATAGTCTGATTTTTCAATCGGCTTTGCTTTAATAAAAAAACCTAACAACCAAAAAACTGCAGTTGCTCCTCCTACCCTAAGCAATATAAATCCAAATGGTTTTATATACATTGGCATTACCTCTTTTGCTACTGTAAAAGTAACTCCGTAAATAAGAGTTGCTATTGATGTTGCTATTAATGCCAGCGTTCTTTGATTCATTTTTAATACTTTTAATTAAAGCGCAAAGATGAAAAATATTGCTGAGTTATAATCAAAAAAAAGTACTACAAATGCAGTACTTTCTTTACTAAATAGTATACTATTTTAATTAATCAACCAAAGGTGGTATTCTTAATACTTGCCCTGGATAAATTTTATCTGGATGCGATAACATTGGTGTGTTTGCTTCAAAAATTACAGGATATTTCATAGCATTACCATAAAATTCTTTTGCAATTTTACCTAAAGTATCACCACTTACTACGGTATGAAATTGAGCCATTGCAGCAACATCAATTTCTTCAACCTCAGCAACGGTCATATTGTCTTCTACTGATGCAATTCCATTGGTGTTACCTACTACTAAAACAACTTTTTCTTTCGTTGCTAAATCTGTAGCTTCTCCAGAAATAGTTGCTTTGTCATCATCAATTTGAATCGACAAATTTTCTACAGATAGTTCTAATGTATTTACTGCATCTACTAATTTTGCTGATTTTTCTACAGCTTCTTCCTCAGTTGTTTTTCCGATACCAAATACTTTTGCACCTGCATCTTTAATAAATGAAAAAATTCCCATTCTTTTTTAAATTTTTTATTAATTACTAATTCACTTTATGTTTACTAATATACAATTTTTATACCACTTTTTATTAGAATAATATTTCAACACCAATTGCTGGACCCGAAATATCTTCGCCTGCTATTTGATAATGATGGTATCCAACAAAAAAAGCATTCTTTTTAACATGATATTTTAGTTGGGTTTTAAGAACACCTATTTCGCTTTCGTTTATAAAGCTTTCTTTCCAAGATGCATGAAAACTAATTGGTTTTACAGGATAAATTTCCATTCCTAAATTATATGCAAATCCCATTTTTCGCACTTCATTACCTACATAAGTTGCTCCTAAACCCCACCAAAGTGAAATATTTTTTTCTCGTATTCGATAATAATTTAACATTACAGAACTCACATCAAGCACATCGGTATAGGTTCTATTTTTTTCCGAAAAATGAATATAAGAAACATCTATTCCTAAAATAGGTATTGGTTTATAAACAGCGTTTACTTCTAATCCGCCAACATTATTAAATAGATAATTTGTTCCTAATTTAAAACTTTGTTTTTTTCCTGTATCTGACAATTCTGCTGCATACTCTCCTTCATTATCATAAAAATATGGATACGGATTTAAATCTCGCTCTTCGGCAACTCCTGCTACAACTCCTACCGTTCCAAAAAATAACACTTCAGCTAAAAAAGAAGACAAACCTATATCATCAGAAAAACTAGAACTATAATTATTTTTTGAGGTTGAGGTAGATGATGTTTTTACAACGCGCTTACCTGTACTACTTTTACTTGTTGATTTTTGATTAAGGTTTTGCTTTGCTGTTTTTAACTTTCCTTGCGAAAAGGATGTAAACGGAATTAACAATAGTATAAATAGTGCTTTTTTCATCTCAATTTTAGTTTTTTTGTAATGAGCAATTTTTATGCCTAAAATTAAATCCACAAAAAAACCACACTTTTAAAAGTGTGGTTTTTTATATAATAATTAAAAATTTATTACTCATTAAATGAATTCCATCCTTGAGCTTTTAATTCCATTTCTTGATTTCCTCGTGTTACCAAGTTCATTCCTTGATTTTCTTCAACCATATGACCTATAATTGATAAATGCGGATTTGCTTTTATTTTATCAAAATCAGCAATTGGCACAGTAAATAATAATTCGTAATCTTCACCACCACTTAAAGCAATCATGGTACTATCCATATTAAATTCTTCGGATGTAGAAATTACTTGTGGATCTAAAGGTAATTTATCTTCATAAATCTTACATCCTAATTTACTTTGCGAACAAATGTGCATAATTTCAGAAGATAATCCATCAGAAACATCAATCATTGATGTTGGTTTTACTTCTAAGTCTTTTAATAATTCTGGCACATCTTTACGAGCTTCTGGTTTTAATTGTCGCTCAATTAAATACGTATATTTATCTAAATCAGGCTGATTTTGAGGATCTACCTGAAATACTTGTTTTTCTCTTTCTAAAACCTGCAAACCAAGATATGCTGCTCCTAAATCACCAGAAACAACAATTAAATCGGTTGCTTTGGCTCCGTTTCTATACACAATATCTTCTTTTTTTGCAGCACCAATTGCGGTAACAGAAATCAACATTCCTTTGGTAGATGATGTAGTATCACCACCAATTAAATCTACCTTATAAGTATCGCAAGCTAATTGAATACCTGCATACAACTCTTCTAAAGCTTCTAACGGAAAACGATTTGAAACAGCAATTGACACTGTAATTTGCTCAGCAACGCCATTCATAGCATACACATCCGATAAATTTACCATTACAGCTTTGTATCCTAAATGTTTTAGTGGCATATAACTTAAATCAAAATGCACACCTTCTACCAATAAATCTGTAGTAATTAACAGCTCTTTATCCGTTGCACTTACAACAGCGGCATCATCTCCAATTCCTTTTTCTGTTGATGAATTGTATATTTTAAAGTGTTCGGTTAAATGGTTTATCAATCCAAACTCTCCCAGTTCAGCTAATGAAGTTCTTTCTTGGTTTTTATCTTCTAACATACTGCAAAGATACTAACAACTAGTTAAAAAAAGAACACAAATAATTAACTCTAATTCAAATAAACATAGGGTTTAACAGTTTATAAGTGTTTTATAATTAGTTTATTTATTAATTTAGTGTTTTAAAATATTTTGTTATGACTAATTATAAAGTTTTACTGACCGTTTTTTTTGTTTCATCTTTAATATCTTGTTCTTCTTCTAACAACGAAAAAATAGATAATCCTTCTACAGAAGAAAACAAAATTGAATGTAAAAATGGTAAAGCTGGTATTTATCCTTGTAATAATTACGATTTATTGGTAAACATTCCGTTAAGTACTTTTAATGCTACTGAAGGAAATGATTCCTGGGGATGGACGGACTCTACAGACGACAAAGAATACGCGATTATGGGTGTTGAAAACGGAACTGTTTTTGTTGATATTTCTGATACCGATAACCCTATTTATTTAGGTAAACTACCTACCGCAACCGTAAACAGCTCTTGGCACGACATAAAAGTATACAAAGATCATGCTTTTATTGTAAGTGAAGCAAGTAATCACGGAATGCAAGTTTTTGATTTAACAAAACTAAGAAATGTAGCAAATCCGCCTGAAAATTTTACTGCTGACAAACATTTTACCGAATTTGGTAGAGCTCATAATATTGTAATTAACGAAGAATCTGGATATGCATATCCGGTTGGCGCAAAATTAAACGGTTTACCAATAAATAACGGAGGCCCAATATTTATTAACATACAAGACCCTAAAAATCCTGTAAGCGAAGGTGGTTGGGGAACCGACAATTATAGCCATGACGCGCAAGTAATTAATTATAATGGCCCAGATACTAGGTATACAGGAAAAGAAATTTTAATAGGAAGTAACGAAAATGAAGTTGTTATTGTTGATATTTCTGACAAAGCAAATCCTAAAAATATTTCTAAAATATCATACGCAAATGTTGGTTACACACACCAAGGTTGGTTTACTGAGGATAAAAAATATTTTATTTTAGGGGATGAACTAGATGAACAACACTTTGGAAACAAAACAAGAACCATCGTTTTTGATTTTACCGACTTAGAAAATCCAATAGAACATTTTACTTACATAGGACCTACTGCTGCAATTGACCATAACGGATACGTAAAAGGCAACACTTTTTACTTAGCCAACTACACTGCTGGAGTACGTTTTATAGATATTACAAACATTGAAAGTAAAAACATTACCGAAACAGGTTATTTTGATACTTATACAAGCAATAACGAAGCAAATTTTAATGGTGTTTGGAACGTGTATCCGTATTTTAATAGTGGTAAAATTGTAGTAAGCGATATTAACAAAGGTTTATTTATTCTTAAAAAACAGTAAATGTTTAAGCACATTTCGTCTTTTTTATTGCTTATTGCTACAATGTATAGTTGTAATAATGATGCTGGTTTCCAGTTTTTATCAGCTACAAAAACTCCAGAGGTAAATTTTGTAAAAACTTTTGGCGGTTCAAAAAACGAAAGCGGAAGAAGTGTTATACAAACCAACGACAACGGTTATATTGTTTTAGGCTTTACACAAAGTATTGATGGAGATATTATCAGCTCAAAAAACACTGTTCAATTTGACTATTGGTTGTTAAAGTTTGATGAAAATGATAATTTACAGTGGCAAAAAACATACGGAGGATTAAAAGACGAAAAAGCCTATCAAATTATTCAAACTAATGATAATGGCTATGCAATCGTTGGATATAGCAAAAGTGATGATGGAGACTTAGATACCAACCAAGGTTTTGAAGATGTGTGGATGATAAAACTAGATGCAAACGGTAATCTTATTTGGAAAACAAGCGCAGGTTTTTCTGGAACAGACAAAGGATTTAGCTTATTACAAACAGCCGATAACGGTTATTTTATAGGTAGTATTTTAGATGTAACCGCTTCTGGAGGCTTAGGAAATGCCAAAACATCAGCAAAACATGCGGGTGGTGATTATTGGGGAATTAAATTAGATGCCTCAGGAAATATTGAATGGCGAAAATATTTTGGAGGCACCAATACCGATACTTGTTACGATGTTACAGAAACTGCTGACGGATATTTAATGATTGGTTCTTCTGATAGTAATGATGTAGATGTTAAAAACAATAAAGGAAGCTACGATTTTTGGATTGTAAAAATTGATAAATCAGGTACTTTACTTTGGGAAAAATCTTTTGGGGGCGATGAAATTGACGAAGCAAGAGCAATTACACCAACCAATGATGGAAACTTTATAATTATTGGAGATACGCGTAGCTCTACAAAAGATGTTACTAAAAATAATGGCGGTGCCGATTTATGGATTATCAAAATAAATATAAATGGTAATTTGATATGGCAAAAAAACTATGGCGGCACGAGTTTTGATGCTGGTCGGTCTGTAAAAAAAACCAACGACAGCGGTTTTCTTGTTTCAGGAAGTTCCAGAAGTGCTGATAATGGATTCATCAATAAAGGACAAAACGATGCTTTAATTCTTAAAATTGATGCAAACGGAAATTTACAATGGCAAAAAACTATTGGAGGTACCGAAATAGATTTTTGTTACGACGCGATAGAATTAGCAAACGGAAGCATTATTGCAGTTGGCGAAAGCAGCAGTAATAATCAAGATATAATAACAAACAAAGGTTTTTCAGACCTATTGATTATCAAATTAAAATAAAAATGAAACAATATTTAATTCTTTTTTTAAGCTTAGCTCTTTTTTCGTGTAGCTCGGATAGTGATGAACCTATTAAAGAAGTAAGTCTAAAACTTAAATTTACCCAAAATTGGGATGGAGCTACTTTTGAAAATGTCGATTTAAATTCTACTGAGTTCATCAATAAATTAAGTACTAAGCTTACTATTGAAAGATTACGTTATTTAATTTCAAAAGTTACATTAACCGATGGTGCTGATCAATCAACCATTTTTGATGGTTATAAATTAATCGACCTAAACGACCCTGAAAATTTAACACACAATTTACTTGAAAAAGTATCCGAAGGAAATTACAAACTAGCTATTACTTTTGGTTTTAATGAAAGTGATAATACCGACGGTGCTTATTCTGATTTAAATTCGGCCTCTTGGAATGTGCCGAGTATGCTTGGTGGCGGTTATCATTTTATGCAACTAGATGGTAAATACAAAGATACTTTAGGTGTTGAAAAACCATACAATTTTCATATAATTAGTGCATATAACACAGCTACAGCAAAAAAAGAAGACACTTCGTTTACGGTAGATTTAGGAACTGTTTCTCTTAAAAACAATGCTACCATTGAAATTAAAATGAATATTGCAGGCTGGTTTAAAGCTGGACTCATGAAAGATCCTGAAGACGAAAACCTACTTATAAAAAACCCTAAAGGATGGGATTTAAATGGCTTACATGAAAATTTAATGGGTAATTTTAAAGCACAAGAAGCAATGTATGAAAATGGTAAAAATGGTGTTTTTAGTTTAGGTAATATCTCACAATAAAGCACAAATGATTAAAAAAAGTATATATCTATTATCTTTTCTTCTTTTAATGAGTTGCTCATCAAAAGAAGAAAATAACATATATACTCCTATATCAGTAAACTTAGAAATTCCTGAATTATTTCAACAAAAAATAATTGCGCCTGTAATTCCAGTAAACAATCCTTTAACAGAAGAAGGAATTGCTTTAGGTAAAAAACTGTTTTTCGATAAAATTTTATCAAAAAACAATACCCAATCGTGCGCAACTTGTCACGACCCTAAAAAAGCTTTTACTGATGAAACTCAGTTTAGCGATGGTGTTGATGGCTTTTTTGGAAACCGAAATTCTATGCCAATATTTAATTTAGCTTGGAATTTTGACGAACGTTTTACTTGGGACGGAAAAGAATTAAGTTTAGAAAGACAAGCATTAGAACCTGTTCGAAATCCCATTGAAATGCATAGTAAATGGACAAATGTTGCCGATAAAATTAACAATCACGCCCAATACCCTTCTTTATTTAAAGAAGCTTTTGGTAATGTAAAAATAGATTCTACTTTAATAACCAAAGCAATTGCTCAGTTCGAAAGAACTTTAATTTCTGGAAACTCAAAATTCGATCAATTTTTATTAGGACAAACAACTTTAACAACTGAAGAACAAAACGGATTTGATGTTTTTATGGATGAAACTCGTGGAGATTGTTTTCATTGCCATGGTAGCGATAACAATCCGTTATGGACAGATAATCAATTTCATAATAACGGACTAGACAATGTTTTTACCGACCTTGGATTGGGTAAAGTTACTGGCGACCCAAATGACAATGGTAAATTCAGATCACCCTCACTACGTAATTTAAAATTCACTGCACCTTACATGCACGATGGCCGATTTGCAACTTTAGATGAAGTCATCAATCATTACTCTACAGGTTTAAAATCATCAACAACGATTGATCCTTTAATGAAAAAAGTAAATCAAGGAGGCGTACATTTATCAAACAAAGACAAAGCCGATTTAAAAGCTTTTTTACTTTCACTTTCTGATAATGATTTTGTTAACAATCCTGACTTTCAGCAATAATCAAAAAATCTAATAAAGCTATTACAAAACACAATGAAAACTTGTGTAATTAACTGATACTTATATTGTATATTTGCAAACTATTTAGAGTTAATCCACTTAAACAATGATAAAAGTTTCAGACACAGCAAAAAAGAAAGTTATCGAGTTAATGACTGATGATGGCTTTGATGCTACAACAGATTTCGTTCGTGTTGGCGTAAAAAGCGGAGGTTGTTCAGGATTATCATACGACTTAACCTTTGATAAAAGCACACAAGAAAACGATAAGATTTTTGAAGAAAACAATGTAAAAATTGTTGTTGACAAAAAAAGTTTTTTATACCTCGTAGGAACTACTTTAGAGTATTCTGGAGGTTTAAACGGTAAAGGATTTGTATTTAACAATCCTAACGCAAACCGTACATGCGGTTGCGGAGAATCTTTTAGTTTATAAAATTACAACTCAATTATGAGCAAGTATACCGAAGACGATTTAAGAGAAGAGTTAAAAACCAAAGAATACGAATATGGTTTTTATACTGATATAGAAAGTGAAACCTTTGCAAAAGGGTTAAATGAAGATGTGGTTCGTGCAATTTCTAAAAAGAAAAACGAACCAGAATGGATGACCGAATGGCGTTTAGAAGCGTTTAGAGTTTGGGAACAAATGGAAGAACCAGAGTGGGCAAATGTTCATTATGAAAAACCAAAATTTCAAGACATTGCTTATTATTCGGCTCCAAAAGAAAAACCAAAATTAAATAGTTTAGACGAAGTAGATCCTGAATTATTAGACACTTTTAAACGTTTAGGAATTTCTTTAGACGAACAAAAAAAACTAGCCAATGTTGCTGTTGATATTGTTATGGATTCTGTTTCTGTAGCAACAACATTTAAAGAAACATTAGCCGAAAAAGGTATTATTTTTATGCCAATTTCTGAAGCTATTCAAGAGCATCCAGAATTGGTAAAAAAATATTTAGGGACCGTTGTACCAACTACCGACAACTTTTATGCAGCATTAAATTCGGCAGTTTTTTCTGATGGATCTTTCTGTTACATTCCGAAAGGTGTTCGTTGTCCGATGGAATTATCTACTTATTTTAGAATTAACGAAGGAGGTACAGGACAATTTGAAAGAACCTTAGTTGTTGCCGACAAAGGAAGTTATGTTTCGTATTTAGAAGGATGTACTGCACCAAGTAGAGATGAAAATCAATTACACGCAGCTGTAGTTGAATTAATTGCGATGGATGATGCAGAAATTAAATACTCAACCGTACAAAACTGGTTTCCTGGAAATGCTGAAGGAAAAGGTGGAGTTTACAACTTTGTAACCAAAAGAGGACTGTGTGAGAATAACGCGAAAATTTCTTGGACACAGGTTGAAACAGGTTCTGCTGTTACTTGGAAATATCCTTCTTGTATTTTAAAAGGTAATAATTCGGTAGGTGAATTTTATTCAATTGCGGTAACTAACAATTATCAGCAAGCTGATACAGGTACTAAAATGATTCACTTAGGTAAAAATACCAAGTCAACCATTATATCAAAAGGAATATCCGCAGGAAAATCGCAAAACTCTTATAGAGGATTGGTTCAGATTGGTTCGCGCGCAGAAAATGCTCGTAACTTCTCTCAATGTGATTCTTTATTAATGGGTAACGAATGTGGCGCACATACTTTTCCGTATATCGAAACAAAAAACAAATCGGCACAAATAGAACACGAAGCTACTACAAGTAAAATTGGTGAAGACCAATTATTTTACTGTAACCAACGTGGTATTGATACCGAAAAAGCAATTGCTTTAATTGTAAACGGATTTAGTAAAGAGGTACTAAATAAATTACCGATGGAATTTGCTGTAGAAGCTCAAAAATTATTGGAGATTAGTTTAGAAGGTTCAGTAGGATAATCAATAAAAATTAACAAATGAAAAAAATACTATTTATAGCATTATCAGTTTTAATTATTGGTTGTAAAAAAACGGAAAAGAAAGAAGTAGCTAACGAAATTAAAAAACCAGAAGTGAAATTATTTCAGTTGGTAGGTGGTTCTATTTTAGTGAATAAGTTAGAAGTTTTTTCGCAAGACACAACTTATACTGGTCAAACAAAACAATTTACAGATGCGTATTACGTAATCTCACATCCGAAAGGAAATTTAATGTGGGATGCTGGTTTACCAGAAAGTTTAGTTTTACCAAAAGCGGTTACGCCTGGTGATGGAACTTTTACAGTACAAAGACCAGACTCTTTAGCAAATCAATTAAAATCGATTGGTTTTAAAATTGAAGATTTCAAATATTTTGCAATGTCTCACTCACATTTTGACCATACAGGTCATGCAAACTACATGAAAAACGCAACTTGGTTGGTACAAGAAAACGAATATAATTCGGTTGCTGGAGATTCTTTGACTAAAAAAGATCCTGCAGTAGCAGCATTAAAAAATGTACAAAAAATAAAAGGTGATTACGATGTTTTTGGTGACGGAACGGTTGTTATAAAATACATGCCTGGTCATACAATTGGGCACCAAGTATTATATGTAGAAGCTACTGGTGTAAAAAAACCAATTTTATTAACAGGAGATTTATATCATTTTGAAGAGAACAGAACCAACAAAGGAGTTCCTTCGTTTAACTATAATGTTGAACAAACGATAGCAAGCATGCAAAAATTTGAAGCTTTTGCTAAAGAAAAAAATGCTGAGGTGATTATTCAACATTCACCAAAAGCTTTCAAAAAATTACAAAATCTATTAAAAAAGTAACCATACAGTAATGTTAAAAATAGAAAATTTACACGCTCAGGTAGAAGATAAAGATATTCTTAAAGGAATTAACTTAGAGGTTAAAGCTGGTGAAGTACATGCAATCATGGGACCTAATGGTGCTGGTAAAAGTACTTTATCATCAGTAATTGCTGGAGATGAAAAGTACGAAGTAACTTCAGGATCTATCGAATTAGAAAACGAAGATATTAGCGAATTAGCTCCTGAAGAAAGAGCACACGCTGGTGTATTTTTATCATTTCAATACCCTGTTGAAATTCCGGGTGTTACGGTAACAAACTTTATAAAAACTGCCATTAACGAATCTCGTAAAGCACAAGGTTTAGAAGAAATGCCAGCAAAGGATATGTTAAAAATGATTCGTGAAAAATCAGAATTATTAGAAATAGATCGTAAGTTTTTATCACGTTCTTTAAACGAAGGTTTTTCTGGAGGAGAAAAGAAACGTAACGAAATTTTTCAGATGGCAATGTTAGAGCCTAAACTAGCTATTTTAGATGAAACAGATTCTGGTTTAGATATTGATGCTTTACGTATTGTTGCCAATGGTGTAAATAAATTAAAATCAGAAAACAACGCTGTTGTTGTAATTACACACTACCAACGTTTGTTAGATTATATAGTGCCAGATTTTGTGCATGTTTTACACGATGGTAAAATTGTAAAAACTGGTGATGCCTCTTTAGCTTTAGAATTAGAAGCGAAAGGTTATGATTGGATTAAGAACGAGTTGGTTTAAAATAGTTGAAAAGTAGAAAGTTAAAAGCTTAAAAAGTAACAGAGTTGTAGGAAAATCGCAACTTAATAAACTTTATAAACTTGGAACTTTAAAACTGAAAACAATGGAATTAAAAGAAAAATTAGCGGCATCATATTTAGCTTTTGAAAATGGCTTGAATGTAGATTCTGATGTACACGAAATAAGAACCAAAGCTTTAAAAAAGTTTGAAGAATTAGGTTTTCCTACTAAGAAATTAGAAGCTTGGAAATACACTTCTTTAAATTCGGTTTTAAAACAAGATTATAGTCTTTTTCCTAATTCGGAAAACGCTATAGAGTTAGCAGATGTAAAAAAATATTTTATCCATGATATAGACACTTATAAAGTTGTTTTTATCGACGGAAAGTATAGTTCTTTTTTATCTGAAACTACACACGATGCGATTGATGTTTGTTTAATGTCATCTGCATTAACAAAATCGAAATACAAGCCAATTATTGAAAATTATTTCAATAAAATAGCAAAGCAAGATAATTTAACCGCTTTAAACACTGCTTTTGCTAGTGAAGGCGCTTATATTTATATCCCTAAAAATGTTGAAGTAGAAAAACCGATACAGATTATTAACTTTACAACAGGGAATGAAGGTGCTATTATGACACAGCCACGTAATTTAATTGTTGCTGAACAAAATGCGCATGTTCAAATTATTGAACGTCATCAAAGTTTAACTTCTAATCCGGTTTTAACAAACTCGGTAACTGAAGTTTTTGCAGCTAAAGATGCAACGGTTGATATTTATAAAATCCAGAATGACAATCAAAATGCTTCTTTGGTTGACAATGCTTACATTGAGCAAAAATCAAACAGTATTGTTTCTGTACATACTTTTTCTTTTGGAGGAAATATTACACGTAACAATTTAAATTTTTATCAAAGAGGAGAACATATTGATTCTATTTTAAAAGGTGTTACCATTATTGATGATAAACAACATGTAGATCATCATACATTAGTACATCATATTGAGCCAAATTGCGAAAGTCATCAAGATTACAAAGGGATTTACGGAGGTAAATCTACTGCCGTATTTAACGGTAAAGTAATTGTTGAAAAAGAAGCTCAAAAAACCAATGCATATCAACAAAACAACAATGTTTTAGTAAGTGATAAAGCTACCATTAATGCAAAACCGCAGTTAGAAATTTTTGCTGATGATGTAAAATGTTCGCACGGTTGTACTATTGGTCAGTTAGATGAACAAGCATTATTTTACATGCAACAACGTGGAATTCCTAAAAAAGAAGCCAAAGCATTATTAATGTATGCCTTTGCTAACACAGTTTTAGAAAGTGTAAAAATACCAGAAGTTAAAAAACGAATTAATAAATTAATAGCAAATAAATTAGCTGTTAACATCGGATTCGATTTATAATACAATACTTTATAAGTACTAAAAACAAAGCTCATTCAATTATTGAATGAGCTTTGTTTTTTAAAAAAGTTTTAAGTTTTGTAATGATAGTAAAACTACTACGTCAAAATTAATAAAATAACCAAAACTTAAAACTATGCGAAAAACAATTATACTCTTCAGCTTACTATTTATTAGTATTCAATCGCAATCACAAACAGATGTTTTTAATGCACTTCTTAAAACCTATGTTAGCTCTGAGGGAAATATAGATTATAAAGGATTAAGAAAAAACCGTGCTTTATTAGATTTATATTTAAAACATTTAGAAAAAACAATTCATGGTAAAAAATGGTCTGCACCCAAAGCAAAATCCTTTTGGATAAATGCTTACAATGCCTATACTATTAAACTAATTTTAGATAGTTATCCCTTAAAAAAAATTACAGATATTAAGCGAAAAGGTAGAAATGCTTGGAAAATACCTTTTGCTTTAATTGGCAAAAAAACTTATTCTTTAGATTATATTGAACACAAAATACTCCGCAGATGGCATAACGATCCTCGAATTCATGTTGCTATAAATGCGGCTTCAAAATCTGGACCTCGTTTTCCTAATTATGCTTTTACTGCAAAAAACATTAACACAAAGCTAGAGTTGTTAATGAAAGAATTTATTAACGACTCTACAAAAAATAAAATATCTTTAAATAAAATTGAAGTTTCAAAAATGTTTGAATGGTATCAAGAAGATTTTTCTATAAAACAATCTTTAGTAGATTATATTAACAAATATTCTAATACACAAATTAACGATGATGCTCAAGTTAGTTATTTAGAATATGATTGGAATTTAAATGGAAAATAATTCTTAAAAACATAAAAAAAACCCTTCTTTTTTCCTATTTAAAAAAGCATAATTTTCTCTATCTTTAACAGAAAGAGAAAGTTATGCTTATAAAAACGTATGGATCAGCAGTTTTTGGTATCGAAGCAACCACAATTACAATTGAAGTAAATATTGATAAAGGTATTGGTTACCATTTAGTAGGTTTACCAGACAATGCGGTTAGAGAAAGTTCTTACAGAATTTCAGCGGCACTTAATAATAACGGATACAAACTTCCTGGAAAAAAAATTATCATTAACATGGCGCCTGCTGATATAAAAAAAGAAGGTGCTGCCTATGATTTACCACTAGCTATAGGAATTATAGCCGCTTCTAATCAAATTAAAGCTACAAATATTAATGAATACATTATTATGGGAGAGCTTTCTTTAGACGGAAGTTTACAACCCATAAAAGGAGCTTTACCCATTGCTATAAAGGCACGCGAAGAAGGCTTTAAACATTTTATTCTTCCGAAAGAAAATGCCAAAGAAGCTGCTATTGTAAACAATTTAAACGTGTTGGGTGTTAATAATATTATGGAAGTAATTGATCATTTTGATGCTAAAAAATTAATTGAACCAACCATTATTGATACTCGGGCTGAGTTTTACAAACAAGTAGATTTTCCTGAATTTGATTTTTCTGATGTAAAAGGACAAGAATCTATAAAGCGTTGTATGGAAATTGCAGCAGCGGGCGGACATAATATTATACTTATTGGTCCACCAGGGGCAGGAAAAACAATGTTAGCAAAACGGTTACCATCCATATTACCACCAATGACACTTCAAGAGGCTTTAGAAACCACTAAAATACACTCTGTTGTTGGTAAAGTAAAAAACTCCGGATTACAATACAGTCGCCCTTTTCGATCTCCCCACCACTCGTGCTCCGACATAGCACTTATCGGCGGGGGAAATAACTTACCACAACCCGGAGAAATTTCATTAGCTCATAATGGAGTTTTATTTTTAGACGAATTACCCGAATTTAAACGTGGTGTATTAGAAGTTATGCGACAACCTTTAGAAGACCGAGAAGTCACAATTTCTAGAGCAAAATTTACGGTAAATTACCCAAGTAGTTTTATGCTGGTAGCGAGTATGAATCCGAGTCCAAGTGGTTTTTTCAATGATCCAAATTCTCCTATGACATCATCACCAGCAGAAATGCAGCGTTATTTAAGTAAAATATCAGGGCCTTTATTAGATAGAATTGACATTCACATTGAGGTTACTCCCGTTCCTTTTAATAAATTATCCGAAGAAAGAAAAGGAGAATCTAGTGTAGCAATAAGAAAACGAGTTACCAAGGCTCGCGAAATTCAAACCAAGCGTTTTACAAATTTTGGTAAAGTTCATTACAATGCTCAAATGAATGTAAAACAAATTCGGGAATTTTGTAAACTATCAACCGAAAGCAATGAACTACTAAAAATAGCCATGGAAAAACTCAATCTATCTGCAAGAGCTTATGACAGAATATTAAAAGTATCGCGTACAATTGCAGATTTGGCTGCATCAAAAAATATAAAATCCGAACATATAACCGAAGCTATACAATACCGAAGTTTAGATCGCGAAGGTTGGTTAGGTTAAAAAAATTAAATATCATTTCTATTCTAAAAAATTCAGTAATTTAGTACCCTTATAACAAATATTAAACACACCAATCAATGAAAAAAATAGTTTATTTAATGGTATTTGCCATTGCTATAATTTCTTGTAAAAAAGAACAAACAGATTTTGTTACTTTTTCAGGAAAAATTACAAATAAAAACTCTGATTCTATCGTTATTTCAAACCCTCAATTGAAATTTAATCGAGTTATAAAGCTTGATGAAAACGGTATGTTTAAAGATACAATGAACGTTAAAAAAGCTTTTTATCGCCTTTTTGATGGTACTGAAGGCACTTCGTTATATTTAAAAAACGGCGCAAATATAAACATGACTCTTGATACTAAAGAGTTTGATGAAACTGTAATTTTTACTGGTAAAGGAGCAGAAGAAAGTAGCTTTTTAGCAAAATCATCTTTATTACAAGAAACATTACTTACTGGTCAGGAATTATTTGATTTATCACAAGATAAATTTGATACAAAAGTAAAAAGCTATGTAGATAATTTTAATAAAAGAATAAAAGAAAACAAATTAGATTCTACCTTTGTTGCTGCTCAAAAGCAAAACGTTAACGGCTTAAAAAAATACTTAGTTAAAACCTATGCAGACCGTTTATATTTAGCAACCAAATTATCAAAAGGTGCTGTTTCACCAAAATTCTTGAACTACGAGAACTTTAAAGGAGGTACCACTTCTTTAGACGATTTAAAAGGCAAATATGTTTATATTGATATGTGGGCAACCTGGTGTAACCCATGTAAACAAGAAATTCCTTTTTTACAAAAAGTTGAAAAACAATACCACGGTAAAAACATCGAATTTGTAAGCATTTCTGTAGATAGTGAAAGAGATTACGAAACTTGGAAGAAGATGGTTGCTGATAAAAACTTAACCGGAATTCAATTATATTCTAAAAGAGACAAAGATTTTGCAGGTGCTTATAAGGTAAACAGTATTCCGCGTTTTATCTTAATCGACCCTAAAGGTAATATTGTTAATGCTGATGCGCCTAGACCTTCTAGCCCAAAATTAATTGAATTATTTACATCTTTAAATATTTAAGAAACCATATAATTTATACTAAAAAATTCCGCGACTTAGTTGCGGAATTTTTTTTGAAGCTATTTCCCGCTTTCCGCACTCGCTCTCTGCGAGGAGCTCAAACAACTGCTACAATCGGGGCTAAGCTAGTATACCAATTGTAGTAATTCACGAAATAAGTTTTGCTCTTTTTATAAAATATAAAATCTTGTAAAAATTAAAAAACTATCAAAACATAATAATTGGGGATTTATGCTTTTGATAGTTTTTAAAAAGGTGTGTTATTAATTTTAGGGGAGTAATTAATAACAAAAAAATTAATAGATTTAGGGAATCAATTAAAGTGAGTTATTAAATATGGGGGTAATTAATAACTTCGGTACAAATATAAAACGATAAACAGTCGCTAAAGCCATTGTAGTAACTTTGAAGTATTTTTATCAACCAAAATCAGCAAAAATCAACTACTTGTAGTATAATCGTCTATTAAATTTACGTATTAAAAACTCTTTTGCCTTATTTAAAAAACATTTCAAAGTTTATCAGAGATTTTAATACCTGTTCGAATTCAGTCAATAAATATTCGATTTTTAAAGTAAGTTTATACTAAACATTTTATTAGCTGCTACTTCTATTTACATCTAAAATAATTTCTTTAAAAATTATCAAATAACCTTTTAAAACACTGTTATATTCGATAATAAAAGAGAGTATCAACTTACTATTTAGAAAAATTTATATGCATAAAAATTAAAAAACTATCAAAACATAATAATTGGGGATTTATGTTTTTGATAGTTTTTAAAAGATGTGTTATTAATTTTAGGGGAGTAATTAATAACAAAAAAATTAATAGATTTAGGGAATCAATTAAAGTGAGTTATTAAATATGGGGGTAATTAATAACTTCGGTACAAATATAAAACGATAAACAGTCGCTAAACTCATTGTAGTAACTTTGAAGTGTTTTTATCAACCAAAATCAGCAAAAATTAACTACTTGTAGTATAATCGTCTATTAATTTTACGTATTAAAAACTCTTTTTCCCTATTTAAAAAACATTTCGAAGCTTACATAGATTTCTAAATTCAGTCAATAAATATTCGATTTTTAAAGTAAGTTTATACTAAACATTTTATTAGCTGCTACTTCTATTTACATCTAAAATAATTTCTTTAAAAATTATCAAATAACCTTTTAAAACACTGTTATATTCGATAATAAAAGAGAGTATCAACTTACTATTTAGAAAAATTTATATGCATAAAAATTAAAAAACTATCAAAACATAATAATTGGGGATTTATGTTTTTGATAGTTTTTAAAAGATGTGTTATTAATTTTAGGGGAGTAATTAATAACAAAAAAATTAATAGATTTAGGGAATCAATTAAAATGAATTATTAAATTATGGGGGTAATTAATAACTTCGGTACAAATATAAAACGATAAACAGTCGCTAAAGCCATTGTAGTAACTTTGAAGTGTTTATATCAACCAAAATCAGTAAAAATTAACTACTTGTAGTATAATCGTCTATTAAATTTGCGTATTAAAAACTCTTTTTCCTTATTTAAAAAACAACGCTTATAAAAAATAAAACCTTTCTAACTCAATATAAACATCAGTGTTTTAAAATGTTAAAAAAGAAAAACCCTTACAAATTAATGCAAGGGTTTTTCTTTTTTATCTAATTCTGAAATAGGTTCAGAATAACGTTTTTTAGTATCTGTAGTGTTCTGGCTTAAATGGCCCTTCAACAGTTACACCAATATAAGATGCCTGATCAGAACGCAACTCAGTTAACTCAACACCAATTTTAGCTAAATGTAATTTTGCTACTTTTTCATCTAAATGTTTTGGTAACATGTACACTTCATTTTCGTAAGCATCACGGTTTGTCCAAAGTTCAATTTGCGCTAAAGTTTGGTTTGTAAATGAGTTACTCATCACAAAACTTGGATGACCAGTTGCACAACCTAAGTTTACTAAACGTCCTTCTGCTAAAACAATAATATCGTTTCCTGCAATGTTATATTTATCAACTTGAGGTTTGATAGTATCTTTTGTGTTTCCGTGATTTTTATTTAACCAAGCCATGTCAATTTCGTTATCAAAATGTCCAATATTACATACGATAACTTTATCTTTCATAGCCTCAAAATGACGTCCTTGAATAATATCTTTATTTCCGGTAGTAGTGATAATAATATCAGAATTACCAACAACAGTTTCTAATTTCTTTACTTCAAAACCATCCATTGCAGCTTGTAAAGCACAAATTGGATCAATTTCAGTAACCGTAACGATAGAACCTGCACCTTTAAAAGAAGCCGCTGTACCTTTACCAACATCACCGTAACCACAAACAGTTACACGTTTACCTGCTAACATAATATCAGTTGCACGACGAATTGCATCAACAGCAGATTCTTTACATCCGTATTTATTATCAAATTTAGATTTTGTTACAGAATCGTTTACGTTAATTGCTGGCATTGGTAAAGTTCCTGCCTTTACTCTGTCATATAAACGGTGAACTCCTGTAGTAGTTTCTTCTGATAATCCGTTAATTCCGGCAGCTAATTCTGGGTAACGATCTAAAACCATATTTGTTAAATCTCCACCATCATCTAAAATTAAATTCAAAGGCTTTTTATCTTCACCAAAAAATAAAGTTTGTTCAATACACCAGTCAAATTCTTCTTCTGTCATATCTTTCCAAGCATACACAGGTGTTCCAGCGGCAGCAATTGCAGCAGCAGCCTGATCTTGTGTAGAAAAAATATTACAAGAACTCCAAGTTACCTCAGCTCCTAAAGCTTGTAAAGTTTCAATTAAAACCGCAGTTTGAATCGTCATGTGTAAACATCCCGCAATTCTTGCTCCTTTTAAAGGCTGCTCGTTTTTATACTCTTCACGTAAGCTCATTAATCCTGGCATTTCAGCTTCTGCCAATTTAATTTCTTTTCTTCCCCAATCCGCTAAAGAAATATCTTTAACCTTAAACGGAACGTATGCAGCGGTTTTTGTACTCATATTTTTGTATATTTATGTATCTTAAATTTTAAGTCGCAAAATTACAAAATAACTTTCTAAAATATGCCTGTTCACAAAACATTAACTGTAAACGAAACCACTAAAGTATTGATTTGGAAGATTGAAGAATCTTTTGATGATTTATTTAAAGGTATTCAACTTACTCAAAGTAATAACGATAGAGTTCGTAAAATGAAATCTGATTTACATCGACGTGGTTTTTTAAGTGTTCGACATTTATTAAAAGAAGTAGGTTATACAGATGCTGATTTAGTGTATGATGAATTTGGTAAACCACATTTAAAAAATGGTAAATTTATATCGATAACACATTCTTTTACCTTTTCGGGAATTATTATTTCTGATGACAAGCCTGTTGGGATTGACATTGAAAAACAACGTGATAAAATTTTAAAAATAGCCCATAAATTTACGCCTATTGAAGCTTATAAATCAATTGCAAATCACGAAGCTCTGGTTAGTAAGTTAACTATTGTTTGGGGAGCAAAAGAAAGTTTGTATAAAATTTACGGAAAGAAAAAATTACTCTTTTTAGAAAACATTTATATTGAAGATTTTTCTTTTGAAACAAACCAAACAACTGGTAAAATTTTATACGAAAGTGTAACCGATGAGTATAAAATTCACTTTTTAGAAACCGAAGGTTTTACTTGTGTGTATGCTTATTAAATAATAATATTTTAAATTACACCCGTAAACTTTGTAACTTTGTTTTTTTGAAACTTATTTTATGAAAATATCTGTAGAACTTACGTTAACTCCGCTTCAAAACGAATTTGAAACACCAATAATAGAGTTTATAAAAAAACTAAGAGCTTCTGGCTTAACAGTACTCGAAAATCCGTTAAGTACGCAAGTGTACGGAGATTACGATGCGGTAATGAAATTAGTAACTTCTGAATTAAAAAATACTTTTGAACTTATAGACAGCGGAATTTTATTTATGAAAATAGTAAAATCTGATCGTAGTAACTATGAACCAAGTTTTTAATTTACTTTTTAGTCAATACTCAACCTACGCTCCTCTTGATATTTGGTTAGAAATTATCGCTGTTATTTTTGGGTTTTTATCTGTTTGGTTTTCTAAAAAAAATAAAATTTGGGTATTTCCTACAGGGATGATTAGTACCGCAATTTTTGTATATCTTTTACTAAAATGGCAACTTTTAGGAGACATGATGATTAACGGTTACTATTTTATAATGAGTATGTATGGTTGGTATATTTGGACACGCTCTATTGATAAAACACATGTTACACCAATTTCTAAAACCACTGTAAAAGAAAAGAAAATAAGTGTTTTTATCTTTTTAGCAACACTTATTTTTGTATACGTTATTTACACCTATTTTGATAAATGGAATAGTTGGACAGCTTATGTTGACACCCTTACCACTGCAATTTTCTTTGTTGGAATGTGGTTAATGGCAAAGCGTAAAATTGAAAATTGGATTTATTGGATTATCGGTGATATTATTTCTGTTCCGCTATATTTATATAAAGGATTTACATTTACTAGTTTTCAATATTTTATTTTTACTTTTATTGCCATTTCTGGTTATTTAGCATGGAAAAAGAACTTAAACAAACAAACATTAACCTTGTAAAGGTTGTTTTATTTGGCCCTGAAAGCACTGGTAAAACAACGTTATCTGGTCAATTAGCACGTTATTACAATACGGTTTGGGCTCCAGAATTTGCACGGAAATATTTACAAGATAAATGGAATAATGAACGTAAAATTTGCGAACAAAAAGACATTATTCCGATTGCAGAAGGGCAAATAAAACTAGAAAATGATTTAGCACTTAAAGCAGATAAACTTTTAATTTGTGATACTGATTTGTTAGAAACAAAAGTATATTCTGAAGAGTATTATGGAGGTTTTGTAGATCCTAAACTTGATAAAGCTGCTATTGAAAATTCGTACGATATTTATTTTTTAACGTATATTGATACTCCGTGGGAAGCCGATGATTTACGCGATAAACCCGAACAACGTTTAGAAATGTTTACCGCTTTTGAAAACACCTTAAAAAAACACAACAGACCTTATGTTTTATTAAAAGGAGATAAAGAAACAAGACTTAAAAAAGCAGTTGAAACTATTGATGATTTACTTACTAAAAAAGAAAATTTGTATTCTTTTTCTAACACCTTAAACAAGCCTTCTTAATAAAATGAATAGCCACGAACTTATAAAAGAATTAAAATTTAAAGCGATTAGAAGTTCTGGTGCTGGTGGACAACATGTAAACAAAGTATCTTCAAAAATTGAATTGACTTTTGATTTGGAGAATTCGAGAGAATTATCGGAAAATCAAAAAGAGATTCTCTTAAAAAAACTTACCAATCGACTTACAAAAGAGGGGGTTTTAATTCTTTTTTCTGATGAAACTCGTTCGCAACACAGAAATAAGGAATTGGCTATAAAACGTTTTTTAGCACTAATTACACAAGGTTTAAAAAGACCCAAAATTAGAAGGACTACCAAACCTACAAAAGCATCTGTAAAAAGAAAAGCAGAAAACAAACAACGGAATGCACTTAAAAAAACACTTCGAAAAAAGCCAAAACTGGATTAATTATTATAATATTAAACAAACTTAGCCCTGATTGAACGGTTTGTTTGAGCTCTTTTGAGGCACGAAAAAAGCGAGTAGTGAAAGCAGGAAATAGCTTCAAAAAACAAGTGTTAATTTGTTTTCAATTATAAAATTCGGTTTACCTTTGCAGCGTTCTCTTAAAGGGGTGCCAATATCGGCTGAGATCACACCCAATGAACCTAGAACAGGTAATGCTGTTTAGGGAGGCGATAATCGCCATTTTGTAAAACAAGTAATTGTGAACAAGGTAAAATAATCTTTATTTATAAGATTTTTTTTACAATAATCGCAAGCAACTAATTATTCAACAATAACAAAAGAATAATCACCTCTTTTTATTCCATTTTATTTTATAAATGAAAATCACTCATTTTATTAAAAAAGTAAAGACAGTAGCTTTTTTAATGGTATTATTTGCAACCTTAACCGCAAATGCACAAAACTTTATTGTATCAGGTAAAATTGTTAACAATAACCAAAAACCTTTAGTTGGAGCAACCATTGCTGTTAAACAACTGCAAAAAGGAGCCACTACAGATTTTGAAGGGAATTTTAAATTAAAATTAGCAAAAGGAACACACGTTATTGAATTTTCTTATGTTGGATTTAATACTAAAATTCAAGAAATTAATGTTGTCGAAAATCAGCAAATTACAGTGCAGTTAACTAATAACTCAACCGTTTTAGATGAAGTTTTAGTATCTGCAGTTCGTGTGCAAGCAGATGCTCCTGTAACACATTCAAACCTTTCAAAAAAAGAAATTTCAAAACGTAATTTAGGACAAGACATTCCTGTTTTATTAAACTATCTACCAAACGTTATTTCTTCTTCGGATGCTGGCGCAGGTGTTGGATATACTTACATGAGCGTTCGTGGTTCTGACGCAAGTAGAGTTAATGTTACCGTAAACGGAATTCCGTATAACGATGCCGAAAGTCAAGGAACTTTTTGGGTAAATATGGGCGATTTTGCCTCTTCTACTCAAAGTTTACAATTACAACGTGGTGTTGGAACATCAACAAATGGATCTGGAGCTTTTGGTGCTAGTTTAAATATTCTTACCGATGCTGTTGCAACAGAAGCAGGTGGAGAAATTTCTAACTCATTTGGTTCTTACAAAACAAGAAAACATACCGTAAAATTTACTACCGGAAAAGTAAACGAACACTTTGAATTTGCAGGTCGTGTATCAAATATTTATTCTGATGGATATATAGACAGAGCTTCAACCGATTTAAAATCGTATTTTTTACAAGGAAGTTATACCGATAAAAACACCTTAATTAAGGCCTTAGTTTTTGGAGGAAAAGAAGAAACTTACCAAGCTTGGGACGGAATTTCGGCGCAACAATTAAAAGAGGATAGAAGACAAAACCCGTTAACTTACGAAAACGAAATTGATAACTTTCAGCAAGATCATTATCAATTACATTGGAATGAAAAATTTAGCGAAAACTGGTCTACCAATGTTGGTTTAAATTACACGCGTGGTAAAGGGTATTTTGAGCAATTTAAAGATGATAGAGATGCTGCAGATTATAACAATTTAATTGTTGATGGTAGTGATGTTATTGTGCGCCGTTGGTTAGATAACCATTTTTATGTAGCTAATGTAAATGCAACTTATAACAAAAATGGTTTAGAAATTATTTCTGGAATTTCATATAGTGATTATGAAAATGATCATTATGGCGAACTTATTTGGGGAAGTGATTTAGCAGCTAACACCAACATAAGAGATCATTATTATGATGGAAAATCAACCAAAAACGATTTTAGTGTTTTTTCTAAAGCATCATTTAATCTTACCGAAAAACTAAGAGCTTTTGTTGATTTACAAGGTAGATTTGTTACTTATAAAACAAACGGATTAACCTCTAAAAGAAAACCTTTAAATGTTGATGAAACATTTAATTTCTTTAATCCGAAGGTAGGATTAACGTATAAATTAAATGATAATAATAGTTTTTACACCTCGTTTGCCAAAGCAAACAGAGAACCAAATAGAAGCGATTTTAAAGGTGGTGTAAATACGCACGAAAGTTTAAATGATTACGAATTAGGTTGGCGTTTTAAAAACGACTTTGTTAAATTAAACACTAATTTATATTTTATGGATTATCAAAATCAGTTAGTTTTAACTGGTGAAATTGACGATACTGGTGATGCTTTACGTAGCTCTAGCGGTAATAGTTACCGATTAGGTTTAGAGCTAGATGCTGATATTCGTTTAACCGAACAATTTTCTGTACGTCAAAATATTGCTGTTAGTCAAAATAAAAACGTCGCTTTTTTTACTAATAGAGACGGTGCTTTACAGGATTTAGGAAATACAACAATTGCCAATTCACCAAACATTGTTACAGGGAATACATTTACTTATCATCCATCAGAAAACTTTCAAATTGCCTTTTTATCAAAATTTGTAGGCGAACAGTATTTAAGTAATACAGATACCGAAGCATCAAAATTAAAAAGTTATTTTACAAGTGATATAAATATAATGTACGAGTTAAAAACAACATCGATATTTAAATCGATTGTATTTACCGGATTGGTAAACAATGTTTTTAATAAAGAATATGTAGATAGAGGTTATATTTATTTAGATGATTGGTCTACACCAGGAACCACACAAGAAGCACAAGGATATTATCCGCAAGCAACTATTAACTTTTTAGCGGGTGTTACGTTAAAATTTTAAAATTTATTTTTCTTTGAAAAACCTGAGTATTTACTCAGGTTTTTTTATATAAATATTTTAAATAAATAGCTAATTTAGCTATCTATCTTTTTATAAAATTTCTAAAAATAAAATTATAAGTATAGTTGGGAATTTACATCGGTTAAAACTAAAAGTCATATGCTGGATAAAAATTCAGATTTTACTGTTAAAGGAATTTTAAATTGGGCTTTTTTAGAAATGACTGTCTATAATCAACTAAAAGATTTAATAAGATGATATCTACCAAAAATGATATATTTTTAATGAGAAATACTCTATTTTTTCTAATCTTATTTTTATCTATCAATATTTTTTCTCAAAAAAAACCACCTCGAATAATTTTTGGGGAAGTTATATTTGGAGCTGCTGTAGAAATGAGAGGTTCGGGAGGTTTTTTATTTGGAGGTGAATTCAATTATCAATACAAAAAAAAATTGTTTTCAATTAGGTATTTAGAGCATTTAAAATTAGAAACGGATGGTTTTTTATTTTCTCCTTTTACAAAAATTCCAATTATAAAAGAAAAGTTTAATCATAAAGAAATTGGCCTATTATATGGTAAAAGATGGGTGTCTAAAAAATCTTCTTTAAGTGTTTCTGGAGGAGTATCTTTAAACACCTATACAAATAGAACTTTAAATAACAATAACCAACAAGTTAAACTTAAAAATCAATATATAGGATTTCCTTTTGAATTAAACATAAAATGCTTTAATTCAATAAAAAAGAAATATAGAATATATGGAATAGTTCCTGTAGGAAAACCTACTTCCTTTGGAAGAAGTTTTGGTTTTAAATTAGTTGGAAATATATCTAAAAACAGCTTTTTTGGTATCGGTTTTATTTATGGTTTAGGAATTCATAAAAAATACAAATAAAGCATAAAAAAAATCGAGCAAAACTGCCCGATTTTTTTTATGCTTTATTAACTCTACCAACAGCACAACTCACAAAAGATTTTGCTTTGTGTAATACGGTGTTTTTGTCACCTACTTCTGGATAACCAAGATTTGCTAGTTTTTCTTTTACTTTACTTAAAGTAACTTCGTTTGCAACTAAAGTAACTGCCGATTTTTCTACATTAACAGTTACATTATCTACTCCTTTAATGGCTTTTAAGCCGTTGATAATGGTATTTGCACAACCGCCACATTTTAAGTTTTCTATATAAATTTCTTGCTCCATTTTACTTATTTTTTTTGTTCCCACTCATTATAACCTCCTAAAACATTATAAGTTTGAAAGCCTTTTTTTAATAATAATTCTGCTGCTATTTTACTTCTACCTCCTGATCTGCAATACAAGTATACTGGTTTTGATTTATCTAACTTTTTTAAAGCTATTTTTTCAAAATCATCAGCGGTTACGTTTATTTCTACCGCATTATTTATGGTTCCTTTTTCACATTCGGCAGGTGTACGTACATCTACTAACTGAATATTTTTATTGTTTGTTAAGACAACTTTTAACTCATCTACAGAAATATCTTTTATTCCGTTTTCTTGAGATTTACAAGACATAATTATCGTAAAAATCAATCCTAAAAAAAGCAGGTTTTTCTTCATTTTATTTATTTTAAAGTTGATGGACAAACGGTTGCTGTTCTAACAATATCTGTTTTTTTTATGGCTCCGTAACCACCAGCAACATCAATTACATTATGATAGCCTCTTGCTTTTAAAATAGAAGCTGCAATTACTGATCGATACCCTCCGGCACAATGAATATAAAAATCTTCATTTTTAGGAAACTCTTCAATATGATCATTTAAAAAATCTAATGGTGTACTTGGTACATCAACAATATGCTCGTTTGCATATTCTCCTGGTTTACGGGCATCAAATACCTTTGCTCTATTGTTTATAGCCTCTTGCAAAACATCCGCAGAAACCGAATGTAAGGTATCTATTTCTTTGTTTGCTTGTTGCCAAGCTTCAAAACTTCCATCTAAATATCCTAAAACATTATCAAAACCTACACGAGATAAACGTGTAATAGCAGTTTCTTCTTCACCAACTGGCGTTACCAGTAAAATAGGTTGTGTTACGTCTTTTATTAATGCGCCAACCCAGGGTGCAAATGTACCGCCTAAACCAATAAAAATTGATTGTGGTATAAAGCCTTTTATAAAATCGAATTGATGACGCACATCTAAAATTATAGCATCGGTTGTATTGGCTACCTTTTCAAAATCGGTAACAGACAATGCTTTTGCACCGTTTTTAATAACATCATCTATTGATTGATATCCTTCTTTATTCATTTTTACATTTAAAGGAAAATAAGCAGGCGGTGGTAGTAATCCGTCTGTAACCTCTTTTACAAACTCTTCTTTAGTCATATCTGCTCGTAAGGCATAGTTTGTTTTTTTCTGATCGCCAATAGTACCTACGGTTTCTTTACTTAAATTTTTTCCGCAAGCAGATCCTGCTCCGTGTGCTGGATATACGATAACTTCATCCTCTAAATTCATAATTTTTGTACGTAAACTATCGTATAAAAACCCTGCTAAATCATCTTGTGTAAGCGTTCCTTTTTGTGCTAAATCTGGACGTCCAACATCACCTAAAAACAACGTGTCTCCACTAAAAATTGCATGATTTTTACCATTTTCGTCCTTTAATAAATAAGAAGTACTTTCCATGGTATGCCCAGGAGTATGCAATGCTGTAATGGTAATATTACCTACTTTAAAAACTTCGTTATCTGTTGCTATATGTGCTTTATAATTTGTTTTTGCTGTTGGTCCGTATATAATTGTTGCGTCTGTTTTTTCAGCTAAAGTTATATGTCCGCTAACAAAATCTGCATGAAAATGTGTTTCGAAAATATATTTAACCTTTGCGTTATCTTTAGCTGCTGCGATTATATATTGTTCAACTTCACGTAGTGGATCAATAATGGCAACTTCACCATTACTTTCAATATAATAAGCTCCTTGTGCTAAACAACCTGTATAAATTTGCTCTATCTTCATAATATTATTATTCGTACGCTTGATGTATATATTGTGCGTATTTTTTTTGATTCTGATTATCTCCGGTCTTAAAAAAGTTTACTGCTCCATTGGCACGCATAAAAAAGTGATTTAAACTTACTACTTCTAAAATTCCGCCTTTAAAAATATCGTCTCTTACAGGACCTTTTACGCCTGCAAAATAAAACTGAATGTTTCTTTTATTATAGTATTTAATACGTTCTTTTAGCATTTCTACCCCTGTACTATCAACGCGATTTATACTTTCGGCATCTAATACAATTAACTTTAATGCTTTTCCTTTTTTTTCGGTCATTTCATCTAGTTTTTCACGAAAATAATTTGAATTTGCATAAAATAATTGGGCATCAAAACGAAAAACCAATACTTCTTTATCTGTAATTACTTCTTTAAATCTGTTTTTGTTTCTATAAAAATCTGAGTTAGGTACTTTACCTAATTCAATTACATAAGGTCTTGAGGTTCTAAAAATCAATATAATTAAAGACAAACCAACACCTATGGATATTCCTTGTTCTATTCCGAAAAAAATAGTTGCGCAAAAGGTTGCTAATAATAACCAAAAATCTAAATTATTAGCTGACCAAAGTCTTTTTGCCTCCTTTACATTTATCAAATTAAAAACAGCCACAATAATTATTGCTGCTAATATTGTTTTTGGTAAATGGTAAAACACTGGTGTTAAAAAAAGCAGTGTTAATACCACTATAATTACGGATACAATTGCCGAAACACCTGTGGTACCGCCAGCTTCTTCGTTAATTGCTGATCTAGAAAAACTAGAGGTTGAAGGATATGATTGAAATACTGAACCTACTATGTTACTTAAACCTAAGGCTACTAATTCTTGATTAGGACGTATTCTATATTCATCTTGTTTTGCTTCTAAAGTTTTACCTATTGATATAATTTCTAGATATCCAACCATTACCAAAGTAATTGCTATTGGAAACAACTCTCTAATTAAATCAACATCTATAATAGGTAATTTAAAATTTGGCAATCCTGAAGGTATTTCTTTTACGATTGCTACATCAGAAAAATGATTTGTAAAAAAACGTATTGTTATAATTCCTAAAACAACAACAATTAAAGCATTCGGTATTTTTTTATTGATTTTTCTAAAAATCATAATAATAATACAAGCTATAACTCCTATTACGGTAGCATTTGTATTTAACTCTGATATTCGATTAAAAATATCATCTAAAAGAAGATGAACTTGGTCGCTTTGTAAAAAATCTACACCAAATAAATTTCTAAATTGATTTAACCCAATAATTAACGCTACCGCTGATGTAAAACCAATAATTACAGGTCTTGATAAAAAATTTACGATAAAACCTAAACGAAAAACTCCCATTAAAAACTGAATCGTTCCAACCATTAAAGCCAATAAAATAGCAATAGCTATGTAACTTTCAGATCCCATTAAAGCTAATGTTGAAACTCCTGTTGCAACAATTAAAGAATCCATTGCTACAGGACCAATAGCAACTTGACGAGACGAACCGAAAATAGCATATATTAATTGCGGAATTAATGCTGCATACAAACCATAAATTGGAGGTAAACCTGCAATTAAAGCATACGCAATTCCTTGAGGAATTAATACTGTTGCAACAGTTATACCCGCTACAACATCACCTCTTAATTGTGATTTTTGGTAGTTGGGTAACCACTCTAAAATTGGTATGACTTTTTTTATTCGTTTCATCTTAAAAAAGCTCTCCTTGACTTATATCTTTTATTTTCACTAAATGTTTGTAAGCTAAATCGGTAACTTCCCTCCCTCTTGGGGTACGCATTATAAAACCTTGTTGAATTAAAAAAGGTTCATACACTTCTTCAATCGTTTCTGTATTTTCACTAACTGCGGTAGCAATAGTGCTAATACCAACTGGCCCTCCTTTAAATTTATCTATAATGGTTGCTAATATTTTGTTATCCATTTCATCTAAACCATGCGCATCTACGTTTAATGCTTTTAATGCATATTTAGCAATTTCAATGGTAATACTTCCATTACCTTTTATTTGTGCAAAATCGCGTACTCTACGTAATAATGCATTTGCAATACGAGGTGTACCTCTACTTCTACCAGCAATTTCAATGGCAGCTTCCATAGAAATTGGAACACCTAAAATATGTGAACTGCGCTGAATAATGGTTGTTAATAATTCGGTTGAATAATAATGTAAACGACTACTGATACCAAAACGTGCACGCATAGGTGCGGTTAATAATCCCGAACGAGTGGTGGCACCTATTAATGTAAAAGGTTCTAAATTGATTTGAACTGTACGCGCATTGGGTCCAGATTCAATCATAATATCAATTTTATAATCTTCCATTGCAGAGTATAAATATTCTTCTACAATTGGACTTAATCGATGAATTTCATCAATAAATAATACATCACGTTCATCAAGGTTTGTTAACAATCCTGCTAAATCTCCAGGCTTGTCTAAAACCGGACCCGAAGTTACCTTTATCCCTACTCCTAACTCATTCGCTAAAATGTGTGCTAAAGTGGTTTTACCTAACCCCGGAGGACCATGAAATAAGGTGTGATCTAAAGCTTCATCACGTTGATTTGCTGCTTCAACAAATATTTTTAGATTTTCAATTGCTTGATCTTGACCTGAAAAATCATCAAACGAAAGTGGACGTAATTTCTTTTCTACATCCAGTTCTTCATTTGAAAAATTTGTATTTTCAGGGTTTAGGTTTTCGTTCATATTGCCGCAAATATACTTGAAATAAAATGTTAGGTTTGTAATAATTGTTACCAAACAATATTACTTACGCTAAGATACATATTACTGTTTAAAGTTATAAAACAAAAAAGCCTTCCGAAATTGGAAGGCTTTTTTTATGATTTTATTTATTTTATGACGGCTCTTCTCCGTCTAATAATGGTGTAGTTTGTAACACGAAATCTTGTCCATGTACATACTCATCATTTTCATCAGTTTTACTGTAATCATAAGCCCATCTATGAACTTCAGGAATTGCTCCTGGCCAGTTACCATGAATGTGTTCTACAGGAGTAGTCCATTCTAAAGTATTCGATTTCCAAGGATTTTGTGTTGCTTTTTGTCCTCTATATATTGAGATAAAGAAATTTGCTAAGAATATTAACTGTGCAAAACCACCTAAAAATGCCATTAATGTCATAAATACATTAATTTCTACTAAATCATCAAACATAGGAAAGTTTGTGTTTGTATAATAACGACGTGGTAAACCTGCTAATCCAACAAAGTGCATTGGAAAAAACACTCCGTAAGCAGAGATTATTGTTAACCAAAAATGCCAATAACCTAATGTTTTATTCATCATTCTACCATACATTTTAGGAAACCAGTGATACACACCTGCAAACATCCCTAATAAAGCTGATACACCCATTACTAAGTGAAAGTGTGCTACAACGAAATAGGTATCATGTACATTAATATCTAAGGCAGAATCTCCTAAAACTAATCCTGTTAAACCTCCTGTTACGAATGTAGAAACTAATCCGATAGAGAATAACATGGCTGGATTTAATTGTAAATTACCTTTCCATAAAGTAGTTACATAGTTAAATGCTTTTACTGCTGATGGAATTGCAATTAATACTGTTGTAAAAGTAAACACAGATCCTAAGAATGGATTCATTCCTGAGATAAACATGTGGTGACCCCATACAATTGTAGATAAAAATGCAATTGCCATAATAGATCCAATCATTGCGCGGTATCCAAAAATTGGCTTACGTGCATTTGTTGAAATTACTTCAGAAGTAAGACCTAATGCTGGTAATAAAATAATATATACTTCTGGGTGCCCTAAGAACCAAAATAAGTGTTCAAATAATACTGGCGACCCTCCTTGATAATGTAATACTTCTCCCGAGATAAAAATATCTGATAAAAAGAATGATGTTCCAAAACTTCTATCAAAAATTAATAATAAGGCTGCTGATAATAATACAGGGAAAGAAATAACACCGATAATTGCAGTGATAAAGAAAGCCCACATTGTTAATGGCAATCTTGTCATTTTCATTCCTTTGGTACGTAAATTTAAAATCGTAACGATATAGTTTAACGATCCTATTAATGACGATGCAATAAAAATCGCCATCGATACTAACCATAATGTCATACCTGTACCAGAACCTGGAATTGCTTGTGGCAATGCAGATAATGGAGGGTAAATAGTCCATCCTGCAGATGCTGGTCCAGCCTCAACAAATAATGAAATAATCATAATTACTGATGATAAGAAAAATAACCAGTAAGAAACCATATTTAAAAATCCTGAAGCCATATCACGTGCTCCAATTTGTAATGGAATTAATAGATTTGAAAATGTACCACTTAAACCAGCAGTTAATACAAAAAACACCATTATTGTACCGTGAATTGTAACCAATGCTAAGTACATATCAGGATTCATAATTCCATCTGTTTGATGGTTTCCTAAAAATGCTTCAATAATAGAAAACGATGTTTCTGGCCATGCGATTTGTAAACGGAATAACATAGACATAAAACCTCCTATGACTCCCATAAATATACCTGTAACAAGAAATTGTTTAGAGATCATTTTATGATCTTGACTAAAGATGTATTTAGTTACAAATGTTTCTTTGTGATGATGATCTGACATAATTTGTATATATACTTTTAAAAAATATCTTATTTAATAACTTGAGCTAATGTTTTTTGTTCTGATAACCACTTGTTGTATTCAGCTTCATCAACAACAGTAATTTTCATTTGCATATTGTAGTGAGATGCACCACAAATTTTATTACACAACAATAAATAATTAAACTCATAAGGATCTTCTCCTTTGGCTGCTCTAATTTTATTTATTCCGTCTGTTTTTGCAATTACTTCAGTATTCTGACGCATTTCTTCAGTAGTGTACTTAGGTGTAAATGCAAATTGAGTAACCATACCAGGCACACAGTTCATTTGCGCTCTAAAGTGAGGCATATAAGCTGAGTGTAAAACATCTTGAGACCTGAACTTGAATACTATTTTTTTACCTTTTGGTAAAACTAATTCAGTTACTTTTTTATCATCTTGCGAATTAGGATCAGACATATCAACTCCCATTGAGTTAATACCTTTTATAAAGTTTACATTTCCTAAACCTAATTGGTTGTCTTCTCCTGCATAACGTGCTTGCCAGTCAAATTGTCTTGAATATACTTCAATTTCAATCGGATTTTCATCGTCACCAACGTACATAATGTTATTCCAAGCCCATAAACCATATCCTATTAATATTACAATTGTAATTGCAGGAATAACGGTCCAAATTAATTCTAACTTATGGCTATCAGCATAAAACAATGCTTTTTTATCCTTGTTTCCTCTGTACTTATATGTAAAGAAGAAAATTAAAAATTGCATTGCAAATTGTACAATACCAATTAACCAAAATGTAATATCAAATAAGTTATCATCGTGTTCTCCTTCTATCGAAGCAGCTTCTGGTAACATAATTACATTCATTGCTATTAAACAGTAAATCATCATTGCGTATAAGAATGCTAAGAATCCTATAGCTAATTTACCTTGTGTTTCGTTGTCTTTATCTGTAGCGATTACAGAACGGAGATTCATGATGCGAGTAATTTGCCAAAAACTAACTCCTATTGCAATTGCTATGAAAATATAAAATAAAGCGAGCATATTATCTAAACTATTTGTTTATTAATTATAATTATTAATGATTACTATCTTCTCCTCTGTGTTCGATATTATAGTAATGGTGTGTTTCACTTTCGTGTAAGAATGGATTTCCTTTTTGTAATGGATTTGCTTTTGCAAATGCGTTAAACGTAGCATATATAAACAATCCTAAAAAGAATAAAATTCCACTAATTTCTCCAATTCCAAATCCGTATTGAGCACCAACTGTTCCTGGCATAATCATTACAAATAAATCTAAATAATGACCTCCTAATATTACCACACCTCCTAATGTTACAAACCAAGGAATGCTTTTAAAATCACTGTTGATTAATAATAATATTGGAAAAATGAAGTTCATTACTACCATTGCTAAGAAAGGTACTTTATACTCATTAAAACGTAATAAGTAATAAGTAGTTTCTTCAGGAATATCTGCATACCAAATTAACATAAATTGAGCAAACCATAAGTAAGTCCAGAATACTGAAAAACCAAACATATATTTTGCTAAATCATGAATATGACTATCATTTACAAATGGTAAGTGTCCTTTTGATCTTAAGTAAATTGTAACAAAAGCAATTACTGTTAATGCAGATACTAAGAAAGTTGCTAATACATACCAACCAAATAATGTAGAGAACCAGTGTGGGTCTATCCCCATAATCCAATCCCAAGACATCATAGATTCTGTAATCATAAATAAGAATAAGAAAATTACAGAAATGTTATAATTTCTTTTATGTAATTTTAAATCTCCATTATCTTGTTCAATTGACCCTTTTCTAATAATAAAACGGTAAGCATTCCAAACTACTAAATAAAAGATACTTCTAATTAACCAACCTGGAGTATTTAAAAACCACTTTTTACCATCTACAACAGGATCGTAGTTTGGACTTTGAGGGTCAAAAACGCCTTCTCCCATCCATGGAAATAAGTGATTCATGTGCATAAATGTAGCTATTAAAAAAACTAACATTACAACACTTACATAATGCATATTTGCAGTTATAGCTTCCATTACTCTAAATAACACTACAGACCAACCTGCTTGTGCTACTCTTTGAATTGCATAAAATGCTAATACTAATAATGTAACTCCTAAAAAGAACATTAATGCTACAAAAAATGCTGCCCAAGGACGATTTTGCATTTGATGAAAAGCATGTTCTGCGTGTGCATCAGCATGGCTTTCATCATGAGCTTGAGTAGTATTAGTATGTTTTACATCAGCTACAGCATGGTTTTCTTTAACTTCTTCTGTATGAACACTTTCAGAATCTGCTACGTGTTCTTCTTTAACAGCCTCAGCACTTACTACTGTACTATCAGTTACATGCTCATTTATTGCTGTTTCTGAATGATTTTCAACTTTAGCGTGAACTTCAGTTATTGCTGCTTCTTTATGAGATTTTTCCTCTCCATGAGAATCAGCTACTGCATGCTCTCCGTGGTGAGCATCTTGTTTTGCTAAAATTTCTTTTGCTTGTTCTAAAGTTTTAGGTGCCGACATAAAACTTACAACGGTACCTACAGCTCCTAAAATCATAAGAGCAATAGCAAGCATTTTTAATTTTCCTGAAAACTGGTACATATCTTAACTATCTATTATAGACTTATTTTAATTCGCTTCTTAATTTCTCTACGTACTGTACAACTTGCCAACGCTCTTTGTACTGTAATTGTGCTGCATGAGATCCCATTAAATTTTTACCATACATAATAACATGATAAATATTCCCAGAGTTTAAATCTCTATCCTTATAGTTTGGTATACCGTTAAATTTATCTCTTTGAGATAAAACCCCGTTTCCATCACCTTTTGTACCATGACAGCTAGCACAGTAAATTCCGTACAACTCTTTACCTTTTGCTAAACTCTTTTCTGTTGTTGCTAACGGATTTTTAAGTTCAGCTTTCGCTTTTTCATATCCTTCTTGTGTATTCGGAATATCATAAGCTACAATACCTTTTCTACTTACTGTACCTGCAACTGGTAATCTGTTTACCATATTTGCATTTAAACCTTCAGCACCATTTACATCATAAGGAACAGACACATACATATCTGGCATAAATTGTACTTGAGGTGTACGTTTGTTGTTACATGAAGCTAAACTTACAAGTACAACTAAAGTGATAATTACTTTTAAACTTTTCATATCTCTTTATTAGTGCGTTTCTACTACGTTAATTTCTACAGCTCCTGTTGCTTCTAACAAAGATTTTAATTCTTCTTCGTTACCATTTACAGGAATTTCCATTAAAAAATGGTCATCTGTAGTTCTTGGGTCAGGGTTTTCAGCTTTTTTAAATGGCCAAATTTTGCTTCGCATATAAAAAGTAATCACCATTAAGTGCGCTGCAAAAAACACTGTTAATTCAAACATAATTGGCACAAAAGCTGGCATATTAGCTGCCCAAGAAAAGTTTGGTTTACCACCAATATCTTGAGGCCAATCAGCAATCATCGTATACCATGTTAACCAAATAGCAACAGATAAACCTGTAATACCATACATAAAAGCAGTAATCGCTAAACGTGTTGGTGCTAATCCCATTGCTTTGTCTAATCCGTGAACAGGAAATGGACAAAATATTTCTTCAATATGATGATGTGCTGCTTTTACTTTCTTAACAGCATCCATTAAGATATCATCATCATTATATAATGCGTGAATTACTTTATTAGTGCTCATTGTTTTCGTCTCTTAATTTTTTAAAATTCTCTCCTGATGATTTCAAAATAGTTTTAACCTCTGCAGTAGGTATTACTGGGAAAGTTCTTGCATATAATAAGAATAATACAAAGAAAAATCCGATAGTTCCTACAAATATACCTACATCAACAAAAGTTGGTTCAAAACGCCACCAAGTTGATGGTAAGTGTCCTTTACTTAATACAATTGCAATAATATCGAAACGCTCAAACCACATACCAATATTAATGATGATAGAAATTATAAAAGATGCTATAAAACTTCTTCTTATCTTTTTAAACCATAATAATTGTGGTGTAAAAATGTTACAAATTAGTAATGACCAAAATGCCCATCCGTAAGCTCCTGCTTCGGCACCAAAAGATAAATAGGTATAGTTTTCGTAAGGAGAACCTGTATACCATGCGATAAAGAACTCCGTTGCATAAGCTACGGCTACAATACCACCTGTTAAAATAATTACAATATTCATATATTCTACGTGTAAACGTGTAATATAAGCTTCCATATTTGTAACCTTACGCATAATACCTAATAAGGTTTGTACCATTGCAAATCCAGAAAAGATTGCTCCTGCTACGAAATAAGGTGGAAATATTGTTGAGTGCCATCCTGGGTTAATAGATGTTGCGAAATCCATCGATACAATTGTGTGTACAGAAAGTACTAATGGAGTAGCTAAACCTGCTAATACTAATGATACTTCTTCAAAACGTTGCCAGTCTTTAGCTCTACCAGACCATCCGAAAGATAATAATGCATATATTTTCTTTTGAAAAGGTTTTACAGCTCTATCACGAATAGTAGCAAAATCAGGTAATAAACCAGTCCACCAGAAAACTAATGATACCGATAAATACGTAGAAATTGCGAATACATCCCATAATAAAGGCGAGTTAAAGTTTACCCATAACGATCCGAATTGATTTGGTATTGGTAATACCCAGTAACCATTCCAAGGACGTCCCATGTGAATAATTGGGAATAAACCTGCTTGGAATACTGCAAAAATTGTCATCGCTTCAGCAGAACGGTTAATTGCCATTCTCCATTTTTGACGGAATAATAACAGTACTGCAGAAATTAAGGTTCCTGCGTGACCGATACCTACCCACCATACGAAGTTGGTAATATCCCATGCCCAACCGATGTTTTTACTTAATCCCCAAACACCAATTCCTGTTCCAACGGTGTAAAAGATACATCCAAATCCCCAAAGCATTGCTGCTAAGGCAATATAGAATGCTACATACCAATGTTTGTTTGCTTTACCTTCAATAGGTCTTGCAATATCTTCAGTAATATCATGATAACTCTTGTTACCAAGTATTAAAGGTTCTCTATAAGATGATTCGTAATGAGACGACATATATCTGTATACTTATTAATTTGATTCTTAAGCTTCGTTTGTATTTCTAACTTTTACTTGATACACTACATTTGGTTTAGTACCAATATAGTCTAACACGTGAAAGGCTCTGTTATCTTCTTTTAAAGCTGCCACGGCATCTTCAGAGTTATTAATATCTCCAAAAACCATTGCTCCTGTAGAACATGCAGATGAACATGCTGTTTCAAACTCATCTTTATTTACCGCTCTACCTTCTTTCTTAGCTTTTAAAATAGTTGCTTGTGTCATTTGAATACACATAGAACATTTTTCCATAACTCCACGAGAACGAACTACTACATCTGGATTTAACACCATTTTACCGTATTCGTTATTCATATTGAAGTCGAATTCTTCATTTTCTGAGTAGTTAAACCAGTTAAAACGACGAACTCTATATGGGCAGTTATTTGCACAATATCTTGTACCTACACATCTGTTATAAGCCATTTGATTTTGACCTTGACGACCGTGAGATGTTGCTGCTACCGGACATACTGTTTCACATGGTGCGTGATTACAGTGCTGGCACATCATTGGTTGGAAAGCAACTTCTGGGTTTTCTGCAGAATTTTCTAAAGCATCAAATAAATCACCTCTACTTAATTCTAATACTCTTTCTGTATATTTTCTTTCAACGTCTTTGTTTGCTAAACTTGGATTTTCAGCTTTAAACTGCTCAATTGTCATTGAAGCTTCGTGCTGTTTATCTGAAACAGTAGATGAATAGTAACGATCAATACGTAACCAGTGCATATCTCTACCTACACGTACTTCGTCTTTACCTACAACTGGCACATTATTTTCTGCATGACATGCTACCACACATGCTCCACAACCTGTACAAGATGTTAAATCGATTGATAAATTAAAGTGATGCCCAATACTTCTATCATGATCGTCCCATAAATCGATGCTTTTAGCTTCAACTTCTTGGTGATCATAAGAAACCATTGCTGGCTTATTCCAAGTATGTTTAGGATCTAAATTCTTATTAGTAACTTGTTTTAAAGTTGCTTCTTTTAAGATATCATGACGACCTGCAAGTGTACTTTGTACTTGTGTACAAGCAAATTTATGCCATCCTGATGTTTTTTCGATCGTAACATTGTATTGTACATTGTTACCATCTTTAAAGAAAGGGTAAGCATTAATACCTACTTGCATTTCTTCTTTTAAACTTTGCGTTCTACCATATCCTAATGCTAAACCAACCGATCCTTTTGCTTGACCAGGTTGAATCATTACAGGAATATTTTCAATAGCAACACCGTTTACTGTTACAGTTGCATAGTTACCATTAATAGCTCCGTTATCTTTTACAGGATTTTCAAAACCTAATTCTCTAGCATCTGCCATAGAAACGGTTAAGTAATTATCCCATGCTGCACGAGTAATAGGATCTGGTAATTCTTGTAACCAAGGGTTATTTGCTTGTTTACCATCACCTAATGCAGTTGATGAGTACAAGTTTAATTCAAATCCAGATGCGTTACTTGCTGCTCTTACTAACTGAACTGCAGTTGCATTAATATCAACTGTAGATTCAAAAGCAACTGATTCTACTTCTTCTGTTTGAGCTTTAAAAACACCATCATGCAATGCTTGATTCCAAGATGCGCCACCTAAAACATTGGTACTCCAAAACTCCTTTAAAGTATCATAGTAATTTACTGAGCTACCTGACCATTTTAATAACACATCTTGTAACTGACGTGTATTAAATAATGGAGAAATAGTTGGTTGCATTAAACTATATGTTCCTTCAGTAATTGTAACATCTCCCCAACTTTCTAAGTTATGAGGTGCTGGTAAAATATATTGTGCTGCATTAGCCGTTGCATCATTTTGCGTAGCAATTGCAACAGATAATTTTAAACTTTTAATTCCTTCTGCTAAATCAGCAGCATTTGCTAAAGTATATAAAGGGTTAGTATTATAAGTTACTAAACCTTTTACTTTACCTCCTTTAATATCAGCTACTAATTGAGCTACTTGAGTATCATTACCTTGACGCGTTAAATTAACGGCTTTGGTATCAATAACCTCACTATTTAATTTCTCATTAATCGCTAAAGCAATTAACTGTGCATTTTTATCATTTAACCCAGTTACTACAACTCCTTTTGAACCTGCTTTCTTTAAATCGCTTGCAAGTTTTTTAATTTCTGCATCAAATTTAGTTTCCTTAGTTGGTAATGATTCTCCTGCTACTTCGTTATACAAGTTAATTAAAGCATATACTTGTTCAGAAGGTTTTACAACGATTCTTTTATCAGCATTTGCTCCTGCTAAAGACATGTTACTTTCTATTTGAACATGGTAAGACATTTTACCAGATTCAGCTCTACGTCCATCAGCATAAGATTTCTCGTAACCACCTTGCCAGTCGCCAATAAAATCAGCACCAACAGAAACAATTACTTTAGCATCACTAAAATCATAATTAGGTAAAGCACGTTTACCGTACATTGCTTCAAAAGCATCTGCGGTAGCACTTTCAGAAATTGCATCATAAACAACGTGTTTTACGTTTGGATATGCAGCAGTAAAATCAGCAATTACTTTTTCAGTAGACGGACTCGCTAGAGTACCTGTTAATAAAACTACTGATTCGTTTGCTTCTTTTAATTCTTTTAATTTTGCTATAATTTGCGCATCAGCATCATCCCAAGTTAAAAAAGACTCTTTATCTTGAGGTTCTTTTAATCTTAATTCACCATCATATAATGATAAAACAGATGCTTGAGTACGTGCATTTGTCTCTCCTCCTGCTTGCTTATTAGGCATTACAAGAATCGGACGACCTTCGCGTGTTTTTACTAATACGTTTGCAAAATCAAAACCATCTGCAATTGTAGTTGCATACCAATCAGCAACACCTGCAACGATATCATTTGGTTGTACTACATAAGGAATTGATTTTCTTACTGGACCTTCACAAGCTGCTAAAGAAGCTGCTGCTGTGGTAAACCCAACATATTTCAAGAAATCTCTACGCGAAGTTGATGATGTTTCTAACGTTTCTTTATCACCTAAAAACTCATCTGTAGGAATATCTTGTACAAACTCATTATTGCGTAACGTTTCAACAACAGAACTATCTTTTAGTTCTTCAACACTTTGCCAGTATTTTTTGTTTGAAGCCATTTATATACGTGTTTTTCTACTTTCTAATTGATTAATAGTGGCACTTACCACACTCTTTTCCTCCTAATTGAGCAATTGTAACTTGATCAACTCCATACTTTGCTGCTAATTCTTTATGAATCTTAGCATAATACTCGTTTCCTTTTAAGTCAACCTTTGTTTCTTTATGACAGTCGATACACCAACCCATTGTTAATGGAGAGTACTGATATACTTCTTCCATTTCTTCTACTGGTCCGTGACATTTTTGACATTTTAAACCTGCAACATTTACGTGCTGCGAGTGGTTATAATATGCGAAATCTGGTAGATTATGAACTCTAACCCACTTTACTGGTTTAGTTTCACCAGTGTATTGTAAATTTTCTGCATCCCATCCTGCTGCTTCGTAAATCTTAGCAATTTCTTTATCTAAATCAGACTTTGTTAAAGTATGATCATCCATTACAACTTTAGTATCTTCTGCAACTTCTGATATGTTTTTATGACAATTCATACAAACACTTACAGATGGAATTCCAGATGTTTTACTATGTCTTGCTGAAGAGTGACAATATTGACAATCTATTTTATTATCACCTGCATGAATCTTATGAGAAAAAGCAATAGGCTGAATTGGCTGATACCCTTGATCAACACCTATTTTAAATAACGTTCCGAATAAAAAATACGCAACAGTTAAAGCTCCAAAAATCACTAACAACACATGTAAAAAAGTATTTTTCTTAATCCCTTCCCACAACTCAGCTGTTTGACCTAAAGCTCCTGCTGTTTTTGGCGCCCCTTTTAATTCGCTAATTGTTTTTAATAAACTAGCAATAATTAAAAACGCTACAATAATCGCTGCTGCTAAAATGTAAATTAACCATTTCGGAGCGTCTTCTTTAGAAACCTCACCAGTTGCAACAACTGCTTCTCCTGCTTTTTTAAGTTCTCCAACAGTCGTATAATAAAGAATATCGTCGATATTCTTATCTGTTAACTGAGGAAAAGCGGTCATATTAGACTGCTTATACTCTTCAAAAACCTCAATTGCATCTTTATCTCCAGAAGCTCTTAACGCTGCATTGTCTTTAATCCAAGACTTTAACCAGTCGTTTTCTCTCTTTTCTTCAACGCCTCCCAACTTAGGACCAACAAGTCTCTTATCTAACTTGTGACATGAAGCACATAAAGATTTAAATAATTTTTTCCCTTCTTTTTGACGCGCCTCATCAACTTCTTGCGAAAACGCTGAAAAGCTTACAAATAAAACTAAAAAGAAAGCTAAACTCTTTACGAGTGTTTGGGTTAATCTACTGTGATGTTTCACACTTTTCATACTATTAAATATAAGTTTTGTATCTATTTTGGTACAATTTTTTCTATAAAGCTATTATAAAACAGCACATAGAAAGTTGGACAAAAGTACTACTTCTGTCTAAATTGTGAAATGTTAAGAGATTGCTAATTTATAATTTATAACTATTCTAAATAACTTGCACAGACAATCTATTAAATTGCAAGTCGTTACTTTTGTAAAAAGTTTTAATAATAATGAAAAAAAGAAATTTAATTATAACCTGTATCCTAATCCTTACAATAGGTGTTTTTAGCGCTAAAGCTCAAGACAGTTATACACAAGATAAAGACATTACATCTTTAATAAAAAAGAAAAGAGAATACAACAAATACCACGGAACAGGCTTTAGAATTCAGCTATACAACGGACTAGAAAAGAGAGCTAAAAGCTTACGCTATAGATTTCAAGTTGAATACCCTGGCGTATACACTAAACTGGTATATGACCAACCAGATTGGAAAGCGCAGGTAGGTAATTACAAAACAAGATTACAAGCTGACAAAGCATTAAACAAAATAAGAGAAAAGTTTAACGGAGCTATTATTATTCCGCTATAAAAACTATTTGAAAATAAAAAAGCAGCATCAAATTGATGCTGCTTTTTTATTATACCTAAAAGAGCTTGTTTTAGTATGCTCTCTTATCGTTTCCTTCGTAAAAATTAATAAACGCCTGATTTACGACACGATTTCCTCCATCCGTAGGATAATCTCCTGTAAAATACCAATCTCCTAAATTATCAGGACATGCTTTATGCAAACTACTTACTGGCTGAAAAATAACCTCTATATCCGAAGTAATATTCGCAGTTTTTAACATTTGAGCAATTTTACCAGAAACTTGCTCATCAGTAAAAGGTGCATACATTTCTTTTACATAATTAACCACATCTTTATCTTCGCTTACTTCTTGTTTTTTACACTTGGCATACACATCATCAATAATATGATATTGATCTGTTTCTTTTAACAACTCTAACGTTGCTTTAAAAGCTATAAAGTCGTTAATTTTTGCCATGTCGATACCATAACAATCAGGATAACGAATTTGTGGCGCTGAAGAAACTACTACTATTTTCTTCGGATTTAATCGATCTAATATTTTAATAATACTTTTCTTTAAAGTAGTACCACGTACAATACTATCATCAATAATCACCAAATTATCGGTTGGTTTAACCACACCGTAAGTAACATCGTAAACGTGCGCTACTAAATCATCTCTACTACTATCATCAGTAATAAAAGTTCTAAGTTTTGCGTCTTTAATCGCTATTTTTTCAAAACGAGGTCTTTTAGATAAAATTTCTGTTACCTTTTCTTTTGATAACTTACCTCCACCTGCTAAAATAGCTGCCGTTTTTTGCTGATTCAATACATCTTCTGCGGCTTCCATCATTCCAAAAAATGAAGTTTCAGCAGTGTTAGGAATGTAAGAAAAAACCGAATTTTCGATATCACTATTAATCGATTTTAAAACTTCAGGAAAAACATATTTTCCTAAATTTTTTCTTTCTTCATAAATAGATGCGTCACTACCTCTTGAAAAATAGATGCGTTCGAAAGAACAAGCTTTCTTTTCGCGCTGTTCTAAAACTGGCTTCATTGAAGTTTCACCACTCTTTTTTATAATTAACGCGTGCCCTCTGTCTATTTCTTTAATTTTATCAATAGCAACATTAAATACGGTTTGAATTACAGGACGTTCAGACGCTACCACTACAACTTCATCATCTTGATAATAAAATGCTGGACGAATTGCAGATGGATCTCTTAACACAAACGCATCTCCATGACCTAACAAACCTGCCATAGCATAACCACCATCCCAGTTTTTTGCTGATCTCTGTAAGATTCGTTGTATGTTTAAATGCTCTTCTATAAACGGAGAAGCATCTTGCTTATTAAAACCTGCTTCTTTTGCCTTTATGTACAGTTCAGAAACTTCATCTTCTAAAAAATGACCTATTTTTTCCATTACAGTTACCGTATCGGTAGCTTCTTTTGGATGTTGTCCTAACTCTATTAAGTCGTTTAAAAGTTGTTTTGAATTGGTCATATTAAAATTCCCCGCAACAATTAAACTCTGATGTTTCCAATTACTTTGACGTAAAAATGGATGCACGCTTTCTATAGAGTTTTTACCAAAAGTACCATAACGAACGTGTCCTAAAAACAGGTTTCCTAAGTATGGAATATGCTCTTCTTGCCACTTAACATCATCAATCTTATCAGGATTTTCTTCAAAAACACCGTTAATTCTTTTATTAACTTTTCCGAAAATATCTTGAATTGGCTGCGATTGATTAGAACGCACTCTACTAATATACCTTGTTCCTGGATTTACGTTAAATTTTATACTTGCTAAACCAGCACCATCCTGACCGCGATTATGCTGTTTCTCCATTAATAAGTACATTTTATTTACACCATAAAATGCGGTTCCGTATTTGTCTTTATAATATTGTAATGGTTTTAATAACCGAACCATTGCAATACCACATTCGTGTTTAATAGCGTCACTCATTTGAAAAAATATTTAATTGTGTGTTGTTGTTGTATAAAAAAATCCGCAGCAAAAAGCGCGGATTTATATTTATGATAATTCTATATCAAACTGTGTTAATTCTTTAAAAGACTGTAAGCGAGTTAGCACTTCGTCTTTTGTTAGCTCTTCCATTCGCTGTGTACCAAACTTTTCTACACAAAACGAAGCTAAATTAGATCCGTAAATAATTCCGTTTTTCATATTTTCAAACGAAATATCACCACTTTTTGCTAAATACCCGCAAAAACCTCCTGCAAAAGTATCTCCAGCTCCAGTTGGATCAAAAACCTCTGCTAATGGTAATGCTGGTGCAAAGAACATTTTTCCTTCATTAAATAATAAAGCTCCGTGTTCTCCTTTTTTAATTACTACGTATTTTGGCCCCATAGTATGGATTTTTTTCGCTGCATTTACCAACGAATATTCTCCACTTAACTGGCGTGCTTCTTCATCATTAATTGTAATAACATCTACACGTTTTAAAACGGTGTGTAAATCTGCTAAAGCAATATCCATCCAAAAATTCATCGTATCTAATACTACTAATTTTGGTTTTTCTGTCATTTGATCTAAAACAGATGCCTGTGTTAACGGATGTAAATTACCTAACATTACAATACCTGCATCTTTAAATTCTTCTGGTACTACTGGCGTAAAATGCTCTAACACATTTAGCTCAGTAATTAAAGTATCTCGAGAATTCATATCATTATGATATTTACCGCTCCAAAAAAAAGTTTTACCTTCTTTAACAACTTCAATACCATCTGTATTAATTCCTTTGCTGTTCATCATATCTAAATATGACTGAGAAAAATCTCCACCTACAACAGAAACCACGCCTGTTTTTACACCAAATTGAGAGGCTGCCAAACCAACAAATGTTCCTGACCCTCCTAATATTTTATCTGTTTTACCAAAAGGTGTTTCAATAGCATCAAAAGCTACGGTACCAACTGCTAATAATTTACTCATTTCTTATTTTTTTACTGTAATTTTGCACTTTCAAATAAAGTGTCTTTTGAAGATGCAAAAATAGTTTTAAAAAATGACTATCAAAGAAATACAAGAAGAAATTATTGATGAGTTTTCGATGTTTGAAGACTGGATGGAGCGTTATGAGTATATTATTGATTTAGGGAAATCGCTTCCTTTAATTAACGAGACTTATAAATTAGATGAAAATTTAATTAAAGGATGCCAATCGAAAGTATGGTTGTATTCTGAATTAAAAAACAATACCATTGAATTTACTGCGGATAGTGATGCTATTTTAACCAAAGGAATTGTGGCGCTATTATTGAGGGTGTTTTCAAATCAAAGTCCGCAAGCAATTATTGAAGCTAAAACCGATTTTATTGACGAAATAGGCTTAAAAGAACATTTAAGTCCGACACGAGCAAACGGATTGGTTTCAATGATAAAACAAATTAAAATGTACGCGATTGCACAACAATCGAAATTAGCGAATTAAAGAAGTAGAAAAAATGACAGATACGCAATTAGACGAATTAGGAGATAAAATAGTAGGGGTTTTAAAAACAATATTTGATCCAGAAATTCCTGTAGATATTTACGAATTGGGCTTAATTTACGATGTTTTTGTATCCGAAGAAAACGATGCCAAAATATTAATGACATTAACTTCGCCAAACTGCCCAGTAGCTGAAAGTTTACCAGTAGAAATTGAAGAGAAAGTAAAAACATTAAAAGAAATTAACACCTGTGAGGTTGAAATTACTTTTGATCCTACTTGGACACAAGATATGATGAGCGATGAAGCGAAATTAGAACTTGGAATGCTTTAAAATGGCTGAAGAAATTATAAACAGAGTTGCAAACAGTAAATTAATTACTATTGATCTTGAGGATTTTTATCCAAAAGGAAATCGTGTTGTTTTTGATATTAAAGATTGGCTGTATGAAGAGTTAATTCTTCGTGAAAAAGATTTTAGAGCACAAGTAAAAAATCACGATTGGTCTCAATATCAAAATAATTACGTTGCTTTAACTTGCTCTTCAGACGCTATTATTCCTTCTTGGGCCTATTTATTATTAAGTGCTCATTTATCAGAATTTGCAAAAAAAGTTGTTGTTGGTAATTTAGAATTATTAGAAACTGCTGTGTATCAAGAAATAATTTTAAACATGGATGTTAGTGAATTTGCCAACAAACCTGTTATAATAAAAGGCTGTAGTAATAAACCAATACCGGCATCAGCATATACCTTTTTAATTCAAAAAATTCAACCAACAGCAAAAAACATTATGTTTGGCGAAGCCTGTTCTACAGTGCCATTATTTAAAGCTAAAAAATAATTAATTCGTATTTATCTCATGAAAAAACTTACGCTACTAATACTGCTTTATAGTTCTTTCAATCTATTTTCTCAAGAAACGAAAACAGAAGTAAAAAAAGACAGTATTCCTAAAGCACTAACAATTGAAGGGAAATATCTTTTTTTATTTAATCAATCGTCTTTTTCTAACTGGAGTGCAGGTGGTAACAACACCATTGCAGGTAATGTTGGTGTTGCTTTTGATATTAATTACAAAAAAAATAAGTGGAACTGGGATAATAAAATAAACAGTAATTATGGATTAAGTTACGTTGATGAACAGGGTTTACGTAAAACAAATGATGATTTTGAATTTAATTCAATCGTTGGTTTACACACCTCTAAATATTGGTTTGTATCGTTTTTTAGCAATTTTAAAACACAATACACAAAAGGTTACGAGCATAAAGAAGATACTAAAACTCTTATTTCTAATTTCTTTTCGCCAGCATATTGGAGTTTTGGCCCTGGAATACTTTGGAAAAAAAGTGACAATCAAAGAATCAATATAGCGCCAGCAACAGCACGATATACCTTTGTTTCTGATCAGTTTTCAGGAAAATATGGTGTAGAAGAGAATAGAAATACAAATTTCGGACTTGGTTTAAATTTATCAGCATATTTTAAAAGCGAAATTATGCCGAACATAACGATGGAAAACATTGTTGCTATTTATTCTGATTACTTTAAAAACGCTGCTAATATTGACATTGATTATCAATTAAATTTTGCAGTAAAAATTAACAAGTATATTTCTACAAACCTTAATTTACACCTAATTGTTGATGATGATGCTTCTAGCAAAATACAATTTAAAGAAGCTTTTGGACTTGGGTTATATTATGCCTTTAATAATAAGTGACTTTTTAAAAATATTATTGTCTAAATTTTAAAAGAAATACAATTTTAAATTTCAAAAAAACAAATACCTTTTATAATGAAAAAACTAATAGCTATCACTATTTTATTTAGTGCGTTAACAATTAATGCTCAAGATGAAAATAAAGAAGAAAACAAAGATGGATGGAAAAAAGATGGTAACATTTCTTTTTTATTCAATCAATCAGCATTTAACAACTGGTTAGCTGGTGGATCAAACAATATCTCTGGTGCCTTAAATTTAAATTACGATTTTAATTACACGAAAGGAGATTGGACATGGGATAACAAATTAATTGCAGCATACGGAATTACAAAAATTAAAAAAGAAGATACTGAAAAAACAGATGATCGTTTTGAGTTTACCTCTTTAGTAGGGAAAAGAATCTCTAAAAACTGGTATTATTCAGCCTTTTTAAATTTTAAAACACAAATGTCATCTACTTATGTTGAAGATGTTCAAACATCACACTTTTTTGCTCCTGCGTACTTCCAATTTGGACCTGGTATGTTATGGAAAAAGTCAGACAACTTAAAAGTAAACCTTGCACCAGCCACTTCTAAATTAATTTTAGTACACAATCACTTAACCGATTTAGGGCCCGCTTTTGGTGTTAAACAAGGGGAAAGTTCACGTTACGAATTAGGTTTCGCTATCAATGCTTATTATAAACTAGAGATTATGGAAAACGTTACCGTTGAAAACATCTTAAATTTATATAGTGATTATTTAGAAGATTATCAAAACGTTGATATTGATTACACCGTAAACGTAGTGATGAAAGTTAACAAATATTTATCTGCAAACCTTTCTTTACAGGCTATTTATGATGATAATGCATACAGAGGTTTTCAAACAAAAGAAGTATTTGGTTTAGGTATTAACTATAGCTTTTAATAAAAAACTTACGTCTCAAAAGAAAACCTCAAAGATCTAATTCTTTGAGGTTTTCTTTTTTGCTTATTTTAGCTTAAAATTTTAAAAAGCAATGACTTTATTAATTATTTACGCAACAGTATCTATCTTTTTTTCTTTTATCTGTTCAATATTAGAAGCAGTTTTATTAAGTGTAACACACACTTATATAAATGTAAAAAAAAATGAAGGTAAAATTTTTGCTACCCAGTTAGAATCGTTAAAAAAAGATGTAGACAAACCTTTAATAGCTATTTTAACCTTAAACACACTTGCTCATACAGTTGGAGCTATTTTAGTTGGTACTGAAGCTAAAAAGATATTTAATGATGATGGATATGGCGTTTTTATTGTTTCTGCAACAATGACTATTTTAATTTTAGTAGCTTCAGAAATTATTCCTAAAACTATCGGAGCTACTTATTGGAAACAACTTGCCAATTTTACTACTAAAGCACTAAAAATAATGATCTTTCCTTTAAAATGGACAGGTATTTTATGGGTTTTACAACTAACAACTAAACTTATTGGCGGTAAAAGTGGCCATGGCGAAAGTGTTTTAAGTAGGGAGGATTTCTCTGCCATGACAGATATTGCCGAACAAGAAGGTGTTTTTCATGAAAGTGAAAGCAACGTAATTAGAAACATGCTTAACCTTAAAGATGTTCAGGCACAACATATCATGACACCACGCACTGTTGTTACAATTGCTGATGAAAATCAAAGTATTCAATCTTTTTTTGATAGTCATAAACTTTTGCGGTTTTCAAGAATACCTGTTTTTTCTGAAAATGCGGACAACATCACAGGATATTTTTTAAAGGACCAGCTCTTACTTTCTTTAATTGATAAAAAAGGGAACGAGCCATTAAAATCAATCAAAAGAGATATTATTGTTACCCAAAGAGAATTATCAATTCCTGAATTATTTAATCAAATGATACATCAACGAGAGCATTTAGCCTTAGTTGTTGACGAATATGGTACAATTAGCGGACTCGTTACACAAGAAGATATTATTGAAACCTTATTAGGCTTTGAAATTATGGATGAAAGCGATAACGTTGCTGACTTACAAAGTTTAGCAAGAAAAAACTGGGAAAAACGCGCCAAAGAAATCGGAATTATAGAATAATTAAAAAACAAAACCCCAAGCATATTGCTTGGGGTTTTGTTTTAAATATAGTTAGTCTTAGTAACCTAGTTGTTAATTATCCAAGAAACATAATACAATTGTCCTATTTGACCAGAACCTGGCGCTACAAAATATTCTTTACCAAATAAATTTGTTCCTCCAATTTTAAATCTAGATTTTATTGAAGGTATACGATAATTTAATTGCGCATCAATTACTGTTCTTGCATTTACGTCTCCTTTTACAAAAGTAGAAACCCATTTATACTCATCAGACCATCTTGCATTTACATTAAATCCAAAATTCTTAAAAAGCTTATTATTTCCAAATTGCACTTTTACAGTATGCTTTGGTGTATTGAAATTTGGCTCGAATTGACCGTTATCTTTATCTTCTAACCTAAAATCATTAAAATTATAATTTAGACCAAAATCAAAGTTTTTAAATAATTTAGTATGCATACCTACAGCAAAACCGTAAGATTCAATTTGAGACTTACTATTTGTTATAATATTGAACTCACGTACATTTCCTATAGTAAAAGCTCTATTTGCTATTTCATCTAAAACTAAAACTCCGTCAACTATATATCCATAAGCATTATTAGGTACTAATAATTCATCTGCAGTTAACTTTCTGTTTCCAAAAGGATATACTTTTCCTCCATTAGGAGTAACAACATCTTGTGTAAAAATAAAATTATCGTGTTTACTGTAATATGCGTTAACATCTAAATCGAAATTAGTATTATTATTTAAACGAAACATACTTCTATACCCCAATTCAAATGTTTTAACAACCTCAGGTTTCACCTCTTCGTAATTAGATTTTTCATAAGTATTACCTGTATATGTATTTACATCATAATATACTGTTTTGGTAAGTAATGAATTATTAATTATCTCTTCTCCTGATACTGTTCTTAAATCTCCAACATATTGTCCTGAAGCATCATCCCAAATTTCATAATAACTATTTTCGTAAGCAATTCTGTTTAGATTATCCTTAACAGTTCCCACAGTCGTTTTAACCGCTGGATTTAAGAACATATATTGTTCCTGTACAGTTGGATTTCTAAAACCTGTTTGATAAGAAGCTCTTAAAACATGATTATTATCTTCGTCTAAAATATAATTTAATGCTAATTTTGGAGAATAATTTCCTTTAAAATTATCTGATTTATCATAACGAAGAGAACCTGTTACTTTTAACCTTTCATTAAATATTTTTTTCTGAATTTGAGAATAAAAACCATACTCTTCTATACTTATCTCTTCATAAAAATCATTAAAAAGTGTTCCTTTAGAGCTTGGATTATATTCTCTATAAGAGGCTCCGATTTGTAAATCTGCCCAATCGTTTAACACTCTTTTAAAATTATAATTACCATCTACATGTTTATAACTACTTTTTTCATACAAAGCACTACCACCTTCTGATATTAAAGTTGATGTAATATTGTTAAACGTATTATTAAACGCATTTGTATTTGGGTTTAATCTATTAACATCTGCTAATCTTCTTGCTTCTTGTATAGAAGTTCCGTTTACATAGATGTTATTAAAGTATTCTCCTCTCCAAACATCATTAGGAGTAGCTGAATCATTAAGTGCTATTCCTGTTTTTGTTAAATCGTATGAATTACCAGAATCATTTCCTGTATAATACCCTCTAACATAAAAATCCTCACCTTTTACCTCTAATTTGTGTTGTTGTGTATAATAATTACGTTGTACGAATCTACTTGATCCTTGAAAAATATTATCTCTTAAAGAGAGTCTTGAAGATAATTGAATTTCTAATCGATCATCTTTAAATGGTCTAAAATAAAATGACCCTGAAAATCTTACGTTATTTGTTTTAAAATCGTTTCTTAAAAGTTCACGTTCAGTATATCCTGTTCTTCTAGAAAGTGTTCCCCACGGAATTTCTTCACTTCCTGGTTTAACAGTTTGTAGGTAATCGTTATACACAGATAAATCACCAAAAATTTCATCTCCATAAGTATTTATACCATCATAATTAATAGTTGAATTTATGTTACCAGGACCTATTTCGTGTGTATCAACCTTCTTGTTTCTTAAATCATTAGCATGCCATTCTTCTGCTTCGTAATATGAAAAATTTACCTTTGCTGCAAAATAATCACTAAACTTATACGCCATTCTTACCGATACATCATAAAAAGGGTTGTTCCCTCCTTCTTTTTGACTCATATATCCACTTTTAAATAACGTACTAACACCAGTATAATTAAACGGGTTTTTAGTGTTCATAAGCATTAAACCATTGTAAGCATTTGCTCCATACAAAGCTGATGCTGCTCCTGGCAAAATTTCAACACTTTGTATATCTAATTCTGATACACCCGAAAAATTACCTGTACTAAAACTTAAAGCTTGCGCAGCGGTATCCATACCATCAATCATTTGTACAAAACGCGAGTTACTAAAGTCAGAAAAACCTCTGGTATTTATAGATTTAAATCCATAACTACCTTCTCTAGATTGTATTCCTTTTAAATTTACCAAACCATCGTAAAAAGATTTAGATGAAGTGCTTTTAATATCAGTCATACCAAATCGCTCTATTGTTACAGGAGACTCAATAATTCTTTCAGGAACTCTAGATGCAGAAATTACAATCTGATCTAACAATACATTTTCTTTCAAAATAACATTAATCGATTTTTTTAAACTTGTAATAATCAACTCTTCAGTTTGATAACCAAAAGCTGAAATTTTTAATGTTATTGGAAATTCTTTTTTAATACTTAAGGTAAATTCACCATCTTGATTTGATGCTACCTCTACACCTTCTACTGCGACTTTAGCATTGTAAAAAGGCTCTAGATATTCGTCGTACACTAGTCCTTTTATTTCTACTTGCGCGTATGACATTATACTGCACAAAGTAAAAACAATCATTGTTAATTGTTTTTTGAACATTTTAAAAAATTATATTTATTTGTAATTAGGGGGTTATTCCTCTAAGGAGAAATTAATAGGGAAACCATACTTTACAGAAGTACGTTTTCCATCTTTTTTTGCAGGTTTAAATCTTGGTAATTTAGAAACTACTCGGATAGCCTCATTATTTAATACCTCGCCTTCATCTGGACCTAAGGCTTTAATATTTTTTACGTACCCATCTTTATCTATAATAAATCTTACCCATACCTCTCCTTCAGTTTGAGAAATAAGAGCAGCTCCTGGATAACTAAAGTGTTTAGATATATGCTTTATCATTTCGTTGTTAAAACAGTCTGATTTATCATTTCTTTTTACTTTTTCGCAAGCCTTAAAAGTAGGAATTTTATCTACAGTGGTAAACCTTAAAGCCTTACTAACTTCTTCTTTTGATAATTTATTTTTAAGGTTTTCGATATGTTGCTTTACATTATCTTCTTTCTGAATACTGCTTATTTGACCTAAATTAACTGATTCTTTTTTTACAGTTGATGAACTAATACCTGACGAAGTACTTAAACTATTTGCCGACGCAATAGTTCTTTTCTTTAACATTCTTCTTCTTCCAGATACCTTTACTTTAATTTGACGAGATCTTTTGTCTTTAGAATTTTTTAAAGGAGTAATTGCACATTTAGTAATACTATTTAAATCAACTTCAGAAGTATCAGGAGACTCACACACTTCTTCTTGCGCGTAAGAAGTTGTAATTGCACTTACAGTAAACAAAAATGCTAAAAATAATACTTTTTTCATACTTAGGGGAATTAAGATCGCTAACCGTCAATCAATTAACTTTCTTTTTTTAAGCCGGCAAAATTACATTATATTTTTAATTCCCCCAAAAAAAAAGAGATAAATTATATAATTTATCTCTTTTTAAACTTTAGCTACTTAATTTAATTGTTAATTGTCCAAGAAACATAATACATTGAACCTATTAATCCAGAACCTGGAGCCACAACATATTCTTTACCTCCTAAATTAGTTCCTCCTATTTTAATTCTAGATTTTAAAGCTGGAATTCTATAATTTATTTGAGCATCTACTACTGTTCTACTATCAACAGTACCGTTTAAGAAAGCGGATTGCCATAAGAAATCGTTTTGCCATCTTGCGTTGATATTAAATCCGAAATTATTAAATAAATTAGCATTTCCGAACATAACTTTTACTTGATGTTCAGGAGTATTAAATCCAGATTGAAATGAAAGATCATCCTCTTGATCAAAAACTAATTTACTTAATGTATAATTTGCTCCTAAATTAAAGGTTTTAAATATTTTGGTTGTTAAACCAATTCCAACACCATAAGAATCTACATCAGCAGTTGTATTCGTATTTAATGAAAACTCCGATACATCTCTATTATTAAAAGCTTGCAAAGCATTTGCATCTGGCACTCCGTTTACAACATCACCATAATTTGGTACATATACTGTTTTAGTAGCTACAAAATTATCATATTGATTATAATAACCACTCACATCTAATTCTAATATATTAGTATCACTAATATTTACAATACTTCTATAACCTAATTCGTAAGATGATACTTTTTCTGGTTCGATAGGATTAACACTTACGTGTGTAGGAGCTCCTGAGTTTAATGTAAATGATTTATTAAAAACATCATTTCCTGTTAATGTACTCGTACTCCCATCATTATTTAAAACTTGAGTAGAGAAGCGATCAATATTATCTAAAGAAGTACCTAAAAGAAAACTGTTTGGACCTGTACTTAAGCCTAAATATTGCTCTATTGTACTTGGAGTTCTAAATCCTGTTTGGTATGAAATTCTTAATATTTTATTTTCTTTTACAGAATAGTTTAATGCTATCCTTGGAGAAAAATCACCATCAAAGTTTTTAGATTTATCATAACGAATAGATCCTGTAAATTTTAATCGATCATCTAAAAATTTCTTTTGCAACTGTGCGTACGCACCATACATATCAAAATCAATAGAACTATCTTTGTCTGTAAATAAAGTACCTTCTGAGTTAATTATATATTTACGGTACGAACCTCCTACTTGAAATTCACCCCAGTTTATTAAATTTTTAAAGTTATAATTTGCATCCGCATGGTAATAACCTGTTTTATCTTTTATTCCTGCTCCTCCATCAGCAATTGCCTCTGTGGTAATTTCACTTAGCGCTTTTTTAAATGCACTAGTACCTGGTTGTAATCTATTTCTATCTGCAAAAGCCCTAGCAGAAGCGTCGTTACCAGGAGTAACGCCTGGTATTGCTCCTAAAAAAGCAGCTCCATATTCACCAAACCAATTTCTACTCGGATTGTATTTTTCATTTAAAGCGATTCCTGCAAATCTAACATCATGAGTCTTACCTCCATCATTCCCTGTATAATAACCACGTACAAAGAAATTTTCTCCTAAAATTTCTAATTTATGTTGCTCAACATAAAACTCTTCTTGCGAGAATCTGTTAGATGCTTGATATAAATTATTTCCTTGTGAAAAACGAGAATTATATACAATTTCTAACTTATCATTACCCATTGGTCTAAAATGTAATGATCCATCAAATTTTACTCCTTGACCATCATAATCATATAAATCTCCTTCAGAATACCCTGTTCTACTGATTCTTTGAGAACCAAAAGTTCCCGCTGGCGTGTTTGCAAGCGCATCAAAATCTAACGTAGTAGAAACTTCATCTCCATAAACATTTACCCCATCATAATCAGGAGTATCTAACCTAGTTCCTGCTTTAACAACCCCTCCAACACCTGTAGTATTTGATTCGTCATTCGCATGCCACTCTTCTGCTTTATATACAACTAAATTAGCTTTAGCTGCAAAATAGTCATTAAATTTATACGCCATTCTAACTCCTCCATCATAAAACTGATTTGTTCCTGCAGCTTCTTGATTTATAGAACCCGTTTTAAGATAAACACTTATCCCATCGTAATCAAAAGGGTTTTTACTTCGCATTAACAAAATACCGTTAAATGCATTTGCCCCATATAAAGCTGATGATGCTCCTGGCAACACCTCTACATCTTTAACATCTAATTCTGATAAACCAACAGCATTACCTGCCGAGAAGTTTAATGCTGGTATTGAAGTATCAACACCATCTACCAACTGAACAAATCTTGTGTTATCAAAAGTAGAAAAACCTCTTGAGTTTATCGATTTAAATCCATAACTCGCTTCACGAGAATCTACTCCTTTTAAATTTGTTAATCCATCATAAAAAGATACAGAAGTATTTCTTTTCATATCCATAATCCCCATTCTTTCAATTGTTACTGGAGATTCAATAACTCGTTCTGGAGATCTAGAGGCCGAAATTACAACTTCATCTAAGGTTGTATTTTCTTTTAAAATAATATTTAGTTCTTGATCTTGAGAGGTAACTTCAATCACCTCTGTTCTATATCCAAAAGCAGATACTTGAATAGAGAATGGAAAACCTGATTTTACAGATAATGTAAAATTCCCATCAACATCTGATGTTGTTTTTCCTTGCAATGAATTTACCAATGCACTTGGGAACGGCTCTAGATATTCATCATACACTTTTCCTGTCATTGTAACCTGTGCTGATAGCGCAATGCTACAAGTAACAAAAAAAACTAATAGTAGTTTTCTTAGCATGTTCTAAAATTTAAATTAATTTTGATTGTTTGTGTTTATTATTCTTCTAATGCGAATGCAATAGGGAAACCATATTTTACAGATACTCTTCCTCCATCCTTCTTTGCAGGAATAAACTGTGGTAATTTAGAAACAACTCTAATTGCTTCTTGGTTTAATATTTCACCATTTTTAGGTCCTAAGGTTTTAATATTTTTAACTTCTCCGTTTTTATCAATAATAAAACGAACCCAAACCTCACCTTGAATAGACTCTTTAATAGCATCACTTGGGTACCTAAAGTGTTTAGATATATGATTTACCATTGTTTCGTTAAAACAATCAACTCGCTCTCCTTTTTTAACTTTTTTACACGAATTGAATAAAGGAATTTTATCTACTGTACTAAATTTAGATGCTTTTCTTAATTCTTCAGCCGATAATTTATTTTTAATATCCTCAATATTATGTTTTAATGAAATTGTTGGTTTTGCTATCGAAGTATTTTTTTGAGAAGTTTGCTCAACTTTAGCTACGCCAATTGTTCCTAGACCAGAAACTTTTTGTTTTTTTAAAGCTTCTCTTTTTTTAAGAAACCTTCTATTTGCAGAAACTTTAACCGTAATCTGCCTTGTTTTTTTGTTCTTTTTATCTTTAGATTCTTTAATAGTACATTTAGTTACACTAATACTATTTAAATCTAATTCTGCTTCATCCGGAGATTCGCACACTTCTTCTTGTGATGTCATGTTAACAGAAAACATACATGCTAACATTAAAAATATTATTCTTTTCATACTTATTGGAGGTATTATATTTCAAATCAGATGGTTATTAACATACCAAGTAATTTTAAAACAGCCTACAAATATATTTTTTTTAAACCAAAAAATATGTTAAAAAAAACAAAAATTACAAAAAAGTAAGAATTTAAACATTTTTAAGGCTTACTCTAAAGTAAAACTCATAGGGAAATTATATAAAACAGGTATTTTAACACCTTTATTTTCTCCTGCTTTAAATTTTGGAAGCAACAATACTATTCTTTTAGCTTCCTTTTTTAAAATATCACTTTCGTTATTTACTCCTTTTATTTTAATGTCACCAACTTCTCCATTAACCCCAATTACAAAACTAACATCTAAATCTCCTTCAATACCTAACTCTAAAGCCTTTTCTGGGTACACAAAATTATTAACAATATGTTTTTGCATTTTATAATTAAAACAAGTTACATTATCTAATGTACTTTCTTGACAAGATAAAAATAATGGGATTTTTTCTACCGAATCAAAAGTTGTTTCTTTTGATTCTAATTCTTTAATTTTCAGCAATAAATTCGCATCTAATTTATTATTTACTTTTATACTTAAATTAGTTTTTGCTTTTAAATTACTTGCTAAATAAACCACTTCGTTTAAATAAACTCTTCTTTTTAGATATCGTTTACTAGAAGCTACAGTATTCTTATTTGAGTCTGTAGTTTTTTCTACAGCACATTTGTTAATTGTATTTATATCTACAATTACTTCTTTTTCAGTAGCACAAACTTCTTGAGAAGAGAGTTGTAGAGCACTAAAAAAACACAACAATATTATGATAATTCTTTCCATTACATTTCTTTTTTATTTTTGACAAAAAAATAACCGTTAGGCTACTTATCCTTTTCTAATAAAAAATATGTAATAGGAATTTTTCTTTGAGAAGTGTTACCAAAATTTAATTTTGATAACCCAATACGAACAGGGGTGTTAATTTTTTTCATTTTTAGGGGGAATAAAATGTTTAAACTAATTTGCTTTTACACTTTACTAAAATAAAAAAAAAGTGAATAAATACAAAATATTTATTCACTTTTTTATAACCTCTTCTTTTAAGAAGGGTATTTATTCGTAATTTTGATATAAAAAATCGTTATAAGGAAACCTTTGAATATGTATTTTTTTTACCTCTTCGTAAATCTTTTCTTTAAAATCTTCTAAATTATCTTTATTTAGGGCAGATATAAAAAGACTTTCTTTTCCTAAATCATTTATCCATGTTTTTCTCCAATCATCAAGAGTATAATGAATTTTTGATTTTTCGGTAATTAAATCATCTTCCGCTATTGTTTCGTGCGTATAAGCATCTATTTTATTAAAAACCATTACCACAGGCTTGTTTGCACTACCTATTTCGTCTAATATTTTATTTACTGATGCAATATGATCTTCAAAATTAGGATGACAAATATCAACTACATGTAATAACAAGTCAGATTCTCGAACTTCATCTAAAGTCGATTTAAAAGATTCTACCAATTGTGTTGGAAGCTTCCTGATAAAACCTACCGTATCGGTCATTAAAAAAGGGATGTTTTGAATCACCACTTTTCTTACCGTAGTATCAAGTGTTGCAAACAGTTTATTCTCTGCAAATACATCACTTTTACTAATTACGTTCATTAAAGTAGATTTACCAACATTGGTATATCCAACTAACGAAACACGCACCATTCGTCCTCTATTTTTTCTTTGTATTGCCATTTGCTTATCAATAGTAACAAGCTTTTTCTTTAACAAAGTTATTTTATCTCTAATAATACGACGATCTGTTTCTATTTCTGTTTCCCCTGGCCCACGCATACCAATTCCACCTTTTTGCTTATCAAGGTGTGTCCACATTCTTGTTAAACGAGGTAATAAATATTGATATTGTGCTAACTCAACTTGTGCTTTAGCAGAACTTGTTTGTGCTCTACTTGCAAAAATATCAAGAATCAAGTTTGTTCTATCTAATATTTTACAATCTAAAAAATTCTCGATATTTCTTAATTGTGCTGGCGACAACTCATCATCAAAAATAGCTGTACCAATATTATGAGATTCAATATATGCTTTTACTTCTTCTAGCTTACCGGTTCCTAAAAATGTTTTAGGATTTGGTTTTTCTAACTTCTGAACAAAACGTTTTACCGCAACTCCTCCAGCAGTTAAAGTTAAAAACTCTAACTCATCTAAAAATTCTTCAGATTGCTTTTCGTCTTGATGCTGGGTTATAATACCTATTAAAACCGCTTTTTCTGATATGGCTTCTCGTGTTTCTATCATAGGTTACAAAAGTACAAATTTATCAACTTAAGAAATCTATATTATTGTTGATACTTTTATTTTTAATTGTGGAAGCACCTTTTTTGCAAACCAAGGGTTTTTAGTTAACCAAAATCTATTTCTTGGCGATGGATGTGGTAGTACAAAATATTTAGGCAAATGGCTTTTAAAATTACCTACCGTTTCTGTTAATGTTTTTTTAGCCGATTGTTTCAGGTAGTATTTTTGAGCATACATGCCAATTAAAATAATTAATTTTACGTTTGGCATTTCATTTAATATCACATCGTGCCATTTTGGAGCACATTCTTTTCTAGGCGGTAAATCTCCTGATTTTCCTTTTCCAGGATAACAAAATCCCATAGGAATAATTGCAAAATTTTTAACATCATAGAATTCATCATCTGTAACCCCTAACCAGTTTCTTAACTGCTTACCACTAGCATCATCCCAAGGAATACCTGACTGATGTACTTTTGTACCCGGAGCTTGACCAATTATTACTATTTTTGATTTTACGTCTGCAAAAACTACGGGTCTTGGAATTATAAAATCTTTACAAACTTTACAATTTCTTATTTCTGCTAATAAGTTATTCATTTTATAAAGTTAAAAATAAAACATAAAAAAAACACTCGCTTTTTGTAAAAACGAGTGTTTCTTGTCAAAACTTTATACTAACTTTAGTGATTTTGGTTTATAGCATAACTTGCAGCTTTACCAAACTCGGCTAATTGTTCTAAAATGTTTTTGAAAAAGTCTTGAATCCCCTTAAATAATTGATTTTTCATAATTAAAAAATTTAATTAATATTCCCTTACTACAAATATACAAATTTAACTAGCTGTATTATAGGGAAATACACTGTTTTGTGTATTTTGCAAGAAATGATGTATAACTGGTAATTATTAAAAAATCTAATTTTAGCTAATATTACTGATTAAAAACATTAAAATTAAAGCTCAAAAAACCTTTAACATAACATATTAAAAATCAAGTTATTTTATAAAATTTCAACAAAATCGTCAAAAACTAAATAATATGGCTGATCTTTAAAAACAGGTAAATCAACACTTTCAGAATTTGCTATGCCAACTCCAGCAAACAAAATTTTTGCGTTTTGTTTTTTTGCGTGTTCTTTAAAGGTTTCCATCCATAACACATCATATTCTTGGGGTGATTGAATGTTATTTGTTGTTTTTACCAATACAAAAATTGTAGGTTCTCCTTTTTTAAATAATACAAACTGCGGATGTTTTTTTAACTCGCTATTTATAGCTACAAATTCATAACCTTTTTCTTGTAGTTTTTTACCTACAATATTCATCCCTAAATTATGAAGTTCTTGTTGGCTAAGTGCTTGCATTATTTTTTCTTATTTCTAAGGTTATAATTTTTATCGCCACGTGTTTTTGGCTTTTTATATTTCTTTGCAATTTCTCTGCGATATGAACCACCAAGGTTAACCTTACTATTTTTTTCACTCTTCTCATGAAAAGCAGGCCCCGGAACATACTCTAATGAGCTTCGGTTTTTAGAAACCTCTCTTTCTTCCTTCGGACGTTCTTCTTCTGTTAATTGCTTTGAAATTTCAACTTGTTCAGGAATTTCTAATTTCGGAATTTCATAATTCATCAATTCCTCTATTCTTTGTTTTGCTTCTTGTTCCTTTTCTGTAGCAAATAAAATTGTTTTTCCTTCGTGATCGGCACGTCCTGTACGACCAATTCTATGCATATAATTTTCAGGAAAATGTGGTGTATTAAAGTTAATTACATGCGTAATTTCGTCTAAATCTAATCCACGAGCAATTACATCTGTTGCTATTAAAATTCTTTTTTCACCTTTATTAAATTGTTCGATCGAACGTAAACGATAATTTTGTGTTTTGTTAGAGTGAATTACACAGGTTTGAGAAGGAAATTCTTCTTTTACACATTCAAATAACCGATCTGCATTTCTTTTATTAGGTGCAAAAACTAATACTTTACTGTAAGTTTCTTTATCAAACAATAACTCACTTAATAAATTTACTTTGGTATAAAAGTTAGGTACATCGTAAGCTATTTGCTGAATATTATCGAGCGGAGTACCACTAACGGCAATAAAAATCTTTTTGGGTGCTGTAAAAAAATCATCAATTAAATTTTCTACATCTTCAGTCATCGTTGCTGAAAACATAATGTTTTGACGACGATCTGGCAATAAATCAAAAATATTTAATAATTGAAATCTAAATCCTAAATCTAGCATTACATCAACTTCATCAATTACCAATTTCTGAATTGATTTTAACTTTAAAACATTGCTTAACGCCAAGTCGTACAAACGCCCAGGTGTTGCAACAATAACATCTGCTCCTTCTGCAACTGCTTGTTTATGGCGATTTAAATTTACACCTCCAAATACTCCAACTGTTCGTAAAGTCATGTATTTTGCAAGCTTTTCAACTTCATCTACCACCTGACCAACTAACTCTCTTGTAGGTACTAAAATTAAAACTCGAGGATGCTGTTGTTTCGAAAATTTTAAATCACGAAGTATAGGCAATAAATAACCAAAAGTTTTACCGGTACCAGTTTGCGCAATTCCTACCACATCACTTCCTGATCGTATAATAGGAAAAGCTTCTTCTTGAATTGGTGTTGGATTTACAAAACCTAATTCTTCAATTGAGTTTCGTAACGGGTTTGATAAGTCTAAATCTTGAAAAGTAATCATTTACAGTAATTTGCCGCAAAGGTACGCTTTCTATACTCAAATACCATAGCTATATTACTTTGTAAAATAGCAGTACTAAAAAACATGCAAAAACAAAAAAACCGACACATCACTGTATCGGTTTTTATAGTTTATTTTGATAATTGGTTTATCCTCCAAAATCATCAAATCGGATATTCTCGTCTGCAAGACCAAAATCTTCTCCCATTTTCTGAACTGCATTGTTCATTAATGGTGGACCACAGAAATATAATTCTAAGTCTTCTGGTGCATCATGTTTAGATAAATATTCGTTGATTACTACTTGGTGAATAAATCCTGTAAATCCGTCTCCACTTTCATCATTAACATCCGTTTTAACTTTCCAGTTATCTGCTTCTGTTGGGTCTGATAAGGCAATAAAGAATTTAAAGTTCGGGAAATCTTTTTCTAAAGCTCTAAAATGATCTACATAAAATAATTCAGCTTTAGAACGACCACCGTACCAATATGTTACTGTTCTACCAGTTTTTAATGTTCTAAATAATTGATATAAGTGCGAACGCATTGGCGCCATACCTGCTCCACCACCTACATAAAGCATTTCTGCTTCAGATTCGTTGATAAAGAACTCTCCATAAGGTCCAGAAATAGTACACTTATCGCCTTTCTTTAAATTGAAAATATAAGATGATGCAACTCCAGGATTTACATCCATCCACCCACCTTTTGCTCTATCGAACGGAGGTGTTGCAATACGTACGTTTAACATGATTTCTCTTCCTTCAGCAGGGTAAGAAGCCATAGAATATGCACGCTCTACAATATCATCATTTTTCATTACTAATGGCCATAAACCAAACTTTTCCCAATCTCCTTTAAACTTATCAGGTTCTCCTGGATGTTCTTGTGGATGTGCTGTAATATCCATATCGGCATATTTTACTTCACAATTAGGAATTTCAATTTGAATATATCCACCAGCTTTGTAACCCATATCTTCTGGAATTTCAACTACAAACTCCTTAATAAATGTTGCTACGTTATAGTTTCTTACCACTACTGCTTCCCATTTCTTAATTCCGAAAATTTCTTCTGGAATAGAAATGTCCATGTCTTGTTTTACTTTTACCTGACAAGATAAACGTACACCTGCAGCCAACTCTTTACGCGTAAAATGTGGCGTTTCTGTTGGTAATGCTTCACCTCCACCAGAGTTTACGTGACATTCACACTGCACACAAGATCCACCTCCACCACAAGCTGATGGTAAGAAAATTTTCTCAGCTCCTAAAGTAGATAATAATGTACCTCCTGAAGCAACTTCGATTGTTTTATCGCCATTAATTGTAATTTTTACGGGTCCTGATGGTGCTAGTTTTTGTTTTACAAATAATAACAATCCTACTAAAACTAATAAAATTGCTAAAAAAGATATAACTGTTACAGCTACTGTACCTCCTGTACTTACTTCTAAAAATACCATTATTCTGTAATCTTTTTAGTGTTATCAGCTAATTTTTCAGCTTGCTGTTTTGCTTCTTCTTTCTTTTCTATTTTAATTTCTGCCTTAGGAGCCTCTTCTTTCTTCACTTCATCATCACCTCCTGTTAACATTCCACCAAAACTCATAAATCCGATTGCCATTAATCCAGTAATAATAAAAGTTATTCCTAACCCTCTTAATGCTGGTGGTACAGACGAATATCTAATTTTTTCACGAATCGCTGCAATTGCTAAAATTGCTAAAAACCATCCGATTCCAGATCCAATACCATAAGTTAATGATAACCCTAATGTTGGTATTTCACGAGATTGCATAAATAAAGATCCTCCTAAAATTGCACAGTTAACGGCAATTAATGGTAAGAAAATACCTAATGAGTTATACAATGCTGGTGCAAATTTTTCAACAATAATTTCTACCAATTGTACCATGGTTGCAATCGTTGCAATAAACATAATAAATGATAAGAAACTTAAATCGTAATCAGCATATTCAGCTCCTAACCAAGATAAAGCTCCTGGTTGCAATAAATATTGATCTAATAACCAGTTAATAGGTACTGTTACAGCTAATACAAAAATAACTGCAGCTCCTAAACCTACTGCTGTTGCTACTTTTTTAGATACAGCTAAGTAAGAACACATTCCTAAGAATGTAGCAAATACCATATTATCAATAAATATCGACTTGAAAAATAATTCTAAATGTTCCATTTTTCTATATTTTTAATGATTCCTAACTAGGTTAGTCTTCAATTAGTGCTTTGTTTCTACTACGTTGTATCCAAATAATAATACCTACAACGATTAATGCCATTGGCGATAATAACATAAATCCGTTATTTTCATATCCTAAAGCATACAAACCTGTTAGTTCAATAGGGTCTCCTAATACTTTAAATCCTAATAAAGTACCAGAACCTAATAACTCTCTAAAAAAACCTACTGCAATTAAAATAGCACCGTATCCTAAAGCATTTCCAATACCATCTAAAAATGATCTCCAAGGTCCGTTACCCAAAGCAAAAGCTTCAAAACGTCCCATAATAATACAGTTGGTAATAATTAACCCAACAAATACCGAAAGTGTTTTACTTAACTCGTAAGCAAATGCTTTTAATACTTGATCTACAATAATTACTAAAGCAGCAACTACGATTAACTGTACAATAATTCTAATTTTTGATGGAATAATATTTCTCATTAAAGAGATTACCACGTTTCCTATACCTAATACAAATAATACAGAAACTGCCATTACAATTGATGCTTTAAGCTCTGCTGTAATTGCTAATGCTGAACAGATACCTAATACTTGAATCGTAATTGGGTTGTTATCTAATAACGGATCTGTAATTAAAACTGCGTCTTTTTTTGATAAAAGTCCCATAATTATTTTAATGTTTTAAAGTAAGGCACGTATAAACCTAATTCAGATTTAATCATTGCTGCAACACCGTCTCCAGTAATTGTTGCTCCTGCAATTGCATCTACCTCGTTATCATTTTTATCTTCGTTTTTTGGATCATTGTTTGATTTAGAAACTGCAATTCCTTTAAAAGAACCGTTGTTCATTAAATTTTCACCAATAAAATCATCCATAAAGTAACGTTGCTTAATGTTAGCTCCTAAACCTGGTGTTTCTCCTTTATGATCGAAAAACGCACCTTGCACTACCATATTTTTATCCATTGCAACGTATGCCCAAATAGCATCCCAAAGACCTTTACCTCTAATAGGTGCGATGTAAAACGTTTTACCGTCTTTTTCGCCCACAAATAATGGTAATTTTCTTACTGTTCCTGCTTTTGCAGCTGTTTGTTGTTTTTTAACATCAATTAAATACGCTTCAGCATCTTCGGTAACTTTATCACCTTCGATAACTAATTGTTTTTTGATGTATTTTGAAAACTCATCAGCTACTTTGTCTTTTGATACAAAAACGGCGCTACTTTCATCATTTTCATTAACACCCATTGCGTACAAAATATTTTGTTGCTTTTCGATACGTTTATTTCCGTCAATCATCGGACGAAGTGATGAAGCTGTAAAAGCTAACAACGCACCTACTACTAATACCATTCCTACGGCAAAAAGTAGCGTATATCCATTACTGTCTGTTCTCTTACTCATAATTAGGCAGTTTTAACTTTAGCACGTTTTAATCTTCTCTTTACATTTCCTTGAACCACATAATGGTCAATTGTTGGCGCAAAAACGTTCATTAATAAAATAGCTAACATTACTCCTTCTGGATAGGCTGGATTGAATACACGAATCATAATCGAAATAAATCCGATAAAGAAACCATAAATCCATTTTCCTTTGTTGGTTTGCGATGCTGATACAGGATCAGTTGCCATATAAACGGCACCAAAAGCAAAACCTCCAATTAATAAATGTTTCCAGAAATCTAAACTCATTAATCCGTAAAACTTACTTGTTTCACCAATCCACCCTAAATCAACTACTTGATTAAAGATGAATCCCATTACTAAGGCTCCGATTACTGCAGATAACATAATTCTCCAGCTTCCAATCTTTGTTAAGATTAAGAAAAGCCCTCCTAATAAAATTAAAAATGTTGATGTTTCTCCTACTGAACCCGGAATAAATCCGAAGAACATATCAGAAACCGAATGTGTTAATGGTTGTGATTGCGCTAAACTTCCTAAAACTGTTTCACCAGAAATAGCATCGGCAGTTCCTGCCAATTCTCTTGCGCCTTCTACCCAAACTTTATCTCCACTCATCCAAGTTGGATATGCAAAGAATAAAAATGCACGTATTGTTAATGCTGGGTTTAAGATATTCATCCCTGTACCACCAAAAACTTCTTTACCAATAACTACACCAAAAACTACGGCTACACTTAGCATCCATAAAGGTAAATCGATTGGTACAATTAACGGTACTAACATACCAGTTACTAAATACCCTTCTTCTACCTCGTGTCCTTTAATTACTGCGAACACAAATTCTACAGCTAAACCAACAACATATGATACAATTACTAATGGTAAAATTTTAACTAAACCGATTAAGAAATTATCCATATTCCAGAAATCTCCACTAAAGAAAGACATTCCTTCTGTAAATCCGTTAATTGCAGCGTTATGTTGATAACCTGCATTGAACATACCAAAGATTAAACACGGTACTAATGCCATAATAACTATGTTCATTGTACGTTTTAAATCATCAGCGGCCTTTATATGAGTTCCTCCGTGAGTTGTCTCATTTGGCAAATATAAAAAGGTGTGAATTGCGTTAAACGCAGGTGCCATCTTAGTACCTTTATATTTTTCTTTTAAATTATGTAAGTTTTGTTTTAAGCCCATATCTTATCCTAATTCTTCTCTCATTAAATCTAATCCTTCACGAATTATTTTTTGGTGAGGTTGTTTAGACACACAAATAAATTCTGTTAAAGCGAAATCTTCTGGTGCAATTTCATAAGCTCCTAATCCTTCCATTTCGTCAAGATCTTTATACATACAAGCTTTTAATAATTGCATCGGATAGATGTCTAACGGAAATACTTCTTCGTACGAACCTGTAACCACAAATGCTCTATGCTCACCGTTTGTATTCGTATTTAAATCGTATTTTTTCTTCGGATTTAACCAAGAGAACGTAAATGCTCTTGAGGTAGAAACCTTGTTAAAAACAGGTTTATTCCATCCAAACAACTCATAATCATCTCCTTCAGGAATTGCAGTTACTACATTTTCGTAGTATCCTAAATATCCTTCTTCGCTAACTTGTGTTCCGCTTAAAACGTTACCACTAATTACACGAGTGTTATCATTATTTAAGTTTCCTTTTACAATATCAGCAATATTTGCTCCTGCCAAAGCAGTAACATATTGTGGTTTGCTAAATTTAGATCCTGTTAAAGCAACTGTACGTGTTGCATTAAACTTACCTGTTAACAATACCTCACCAATTATTACTAAATCTTGTGGTGTAACAACCCACACAACTTCACCTTTATTAATAGGATCTATTTGTGCAATTTGTGTACTAACATTACCAACTGGGTGCGGTCCAGAAACGTTGTGCAGTTCAACTCCTTTCATTCCTTTTAACGGAGATGTTGTTGAGTTTTTTGCAACTGAAACGTGTACTTTACCTGCTGTTAGTTTTGCTAATGCTGCTAAAGCTGCTTGTAATTCAGCCTCTTTACCTTTTAAAGTATAATCATAATCTGCCGATAATGGTGCACTTGCGTAAGCCGATACAAAAATTGCTTTTGGAGCTTGATTTGGATCTGCAACAACATCATACGGACGCTGTTTTACAAATGGCCAACAACCTGAAGCTAACAAGTGATCTTTCACCTGTTCGCCAGACATTGCTGCAACATCTTTTTTACCAAAATCTTTGTATTGCTGCTGTGCATCAGCAGTGATTTTAAATGCTAAAACTTTTCTACGGGCTCCACGAACGATTTCTGTAATTTTTCCGCTAACAGGGCTTGAAAATAAAATGCGTTCGTCACTTTTTGAATGAAAAAGTGCTTCACCTGCTTTTACTTCGGTACCTTCTTTTGCTAAAACCTTAGGAATAACGCCGTGAAAATCATCTGGCTGAACTGCAAACGTACCACCTAACGCTAGTTGGGTAGTTACTGGTTCTGCATCGCCAACGAGCTTGATATCCAAGCCTTTCTTAATACGGATGTCTTTTGACATAGGAACTGATTAAATTGATTTTCTAAAAACACGCAAATTTACAGATTTTGATTTTTTTGGGTACGGATTTGTATTTTTATCTTTTGGATAGTTGTTTATTTATATTTGTTCTAAATAAAGATTTGTCTTTGGTCTACATTTTGATACATTTGCATTTATGATAAAACATCTTACTTTATGCTTTTGTTGCGTGTTATCTTTAACGGTAAAATCACAAAATATTAAAACAATTCAATTACGTCCAAAACACAACGTACATCAGTTTGCAGCCATTGTAAAACTAGGAACCGTTTTAGAACTTTCTTTTGATGATTTAGAGGCCGACAACAAAGAATATCAATATAAAATTACACACATGACACACGATTGGAAACCAAGTAATTTAACTTCCAATCAATACATTGATGGTTTTGATGAAAATGAAATATTAAATGTTACCAATTCTTTTAACACCTTACAACCTTACACGCATTATTCTGTTGAAATTCCCAATCAAAATACCATTATTACAAAAAGTGGCAACTATTTAATTTCGGTTTTAAATGAAGATTATAACGTTATTTTTTCAAGACGCTGTGTTTTTTACGAAGACATAACCACCGTTGGTATTGCTGTTTTTAGAAGTAGAAACACAAAATCTAACAATCAAAAACAAACCGTACAATTTACCGTAAATCATCCTGATTTAAACATCAACAATGCAAATCAAGAAATTAACGTAACCTTATTTCAAAATCATAATTGGAATACCGCCATCAACAACATACAACCTCAATTTATAAAACCAAATCAGTTAATTTACAATCATACTTTAAAAACTGACTTTTGGGGAGGAAATGAATTTTTAAATTTTGATAGCAAACACATTCGCAGCACAAGTTTAAATATTGCCAAAACTGATAGAAAAGAAATATTTCATAATTATTTGTACACTAACGAGCAAAGAGCTTATAAAACCTACACATACAATCCAGATATTAATGGGCAATTCCTTATAAGAAACCTAGAAACTACCGATTCTAATACCGAAGCTGATTACTCTATGGTGCATTTTTCTTTAGATGCTTTTGAACCTTTTTACAACAAAGATGTTTTTGTGTACGGTGCTTTTAACAACTATCAATTGTCTGATAAAAATAAAATGAAATACAACTCGAAAAACGAGATTTACGAAGCTGCAATAAAATTTAAGCAAGGTTTTTATAATTACAGTTATGTAACTTTAAACAAAAACAACACCATCAACTTAAACGAAATTGACGGTTCTTTTTATCAAACTGAAAATGAATATACTGCTATTATTTATTACAAACCTTTTGGCGAAACTTACGACAGAGTTATTGGAGTAGGAAATGGGTATTTTAATCAAAACAGATAGCTTCTTTTAATTATAATTGGATGAAAACCTAAAAAAGTTTATATTTATAAGATGTTTCAACAAATAACTAAAGGCATAAAAATATCAGTAAAAACCGTTTTTAATGGTGATATATATCGTGGGTATCAAAAATACTACTCGTTTAGTTACTACGTTTTTATTGAAAACAACTCAAAAGAAACAGTAAAACTTACAGAACGCTTTTGGGCAATATTTGACTCACTTAACAAGGTTGAAACCGTAAAAGGTGAAGGCGTTATAGGAGAAACACCAACCTTAAAACCAAACGAAACTTACAACTACCGATCTAACTGTTTTTTACTTTCAACCTCAGGAGCAATGAAGGGTAATTACAAAATGATTAATTTAGAAACTAAAGAAGAGTTTTTGGTAACTATACCAACTTTTCAACTAACCTCTACGCCGTCTTTAAACTAATGATTAAAAGAAATAAAGTTGCAATTATAAAAGAAACTAATTGCTTAAACTGTGGATATCCGTTTACAAAAGACGAAAAATTTTGCCCTGAATGTGGACAAAAAAACAAAGGCAAAAAAATTACATTAACCAGTTTTATTAGAGAGGTTTTTGCTGGTTTCTTTTCTTGGGATGCTAAATTTTGGAGAACGTTAATTCCGCTATTAATAAACCCAGGAAAAGTATCTAAAGATTATACCGAAGGTAAAAGAAGTCGCTATTCTAACCCTTTTCGCTTTTACTTAACCGTATCACTTCTTTTCTTTTTAATTATAGGAACAACAGATAGTTATGATAAATTTAAGGAATTACAAAACGGAAAATCTACAAAAAACACAGCTTCAAGAATTAAAATTAATGAAGACGACATTAACGAAATAAATGTAGATTTAGACTCGATACAAAATGTTCTTTTTAAAGAAATAAACAAAAAAGATTCTATTAAAGCCAAATTAATAAATCAACAAATAGATTCTTTAAAAAAGGATAATAAACTTGATGAATCGCCCTTAAAAATAGGTTTTGGTAACTCTAATATGATTACCAGGCTTATGAAATTTCAAAAAGAACATCCGAAAACAGCCACAGATGTTGCCCTAGATAGTTTAAAGATGGAAAAAACCTTTGGTAACCGTTTTTTATACTCTCGTACCGAAGTATTTAATTCTTTTATCTCCAAACAAAGTGAAACTCAAAAATTTTACAAACAAATACTTTCTTATGCTTCAATAGCACTTTTTATTTTACTGCCGCTTTTTACGTTATTTTTAAGAATAATCTACATCCGAAGAAAATTTACTTATGTAGAACATTTAGTTTTTGTTTTTCATACCCAAACCGTTTTCTTTTTACTTTTTTCTGTCTTTTACTTAATTGGTTATTTTAAAGACTCTGAGTTTTTATTAGGTATTTTTCTAATACTTTTTACAATATACCTATTTATGGCCATGAAAAAATTTTACAAACAAGGCTATTTTAAAACATTTATAAAATACTTGATGGCAAATTTTGTGTTTTTTTTATTAGCAATTTCAGGCTCACTTATCATTTCATTTATTGCTTTTGCTTTGTACTAAATTACCTTTTAACAATTGATATAAGTAATTTTGAGGCGAAGTTTTAAATTTTACCGCTGCACTAATCTTATTTTGATTTGTGACAAAAAACTCAACTTTTTTTATTGAATAAAAATATTTATCAACTAAAAAATGGGATGATTTACCATTCTTTTTAAAATACTTTTCTGGATTAAAAATAAGTGAAAATTTATTTTTTTCAACACCTTTAAAGCCACGAGTTGTATTTTCTTCTGAAAATAAAATTAACTCGTTATTACAGGTGTTTGCATAAGTTTTAAAAAAAGGATTTATAACCAACAAACTATCGTTATTTACTTTTTTAATTGCTTGTTTAAAAAACAAATAATCAAAAAAACCTTTACCTCCAAGTTTAATATTTATGTTAGGAATTATCGTTTCTTGAACCTTTTTTTTAGTTATTCTATTAAAATCATCATCATACTCATAAGTTAGTATTGTATCTTTTTTGCTGATAAAAGAAATTAGCTGTGTATTTATCTCTCCATTCCAATAATTACAAATACTATCTAACGACAAATTGGTAAGTTTTTTAAACTTCTTTTTTTGTTTATTGTTTACAAAACCTAACAAAAGGTTTTTATCTATTTTCCCCGAAATGCTAACTAAAGATTCTTTGTTGTTTTGAGTGTTATGTTGTAAGAAGAGGTTACTGTTTTTTGTTAATTCTCCTTTTAAAAATAAAGTTTCAGATCGAACTCCTAACTCAAAAAAAACATCTTTATTAGTTGCTATCGAAACTAATTGAGTGCTTGTTTTTATTTTATCAAAAATTGCGTTATTAGATAACAGATAAGTTTTGTTTTTTAAAACAGCGTTCAGTTTACCTTCAACGTTTTTGATTCTATTAAAAGCAAAAAAAACAACTAACTCAGTACCATTTATAACGCAAACAAAGTTTTTAAACGTATAATATTTAACATTTAGTTTACTGTTACTTTTTACAAATTTTTTTTGTTTAAAAAACGATTGCAACCTCTTTTTATCAGTAATTTTAACCGCATTACTAACCCAGGTGTTTTTTAAACTACTGTTGTTTGTATAAAAAAACAAGTTTTTAGGAATTTCAACTCCATCAAATAAAGAAACCTTACTTTCATCAACCTTATTAATTGATGTATCGGTTGATTTAAAATACAAAAAAGGATGCTTTACAACATCCTTTAACATATTATATTCTATTTCTCGCAAATTTAAACGAATAACAGCATCTGCATTTACAGGTATTTTATTTGCAATATTTACGGTTGAATTATACCTGAAATATCCAACCGTAAATAACACAGCAAGTGTAATTAAAAGAGTGTAAACTATCTTTTTAATCATCTAATTATTTAGCAACATTATTAATTACTTGAAGCAATAACTTTAAGGTATTTTCTTCTTTTCCTTTAGTATTTAATCTTAATTCTGATGATACTTTGTTTCCTTTAATTTTAGACACTCTAAAGCTAACATCTTTTACGTTTTCTTTAGAAATAGCTGCCATTTTTCGCTCATCTCTCCCCAACCATTCTGTTGGCATATTTTTAATCAAAGCATTTACATCAGCATAAATTACGCTCGAATTTCTTTTAATTAATTTACTATACTTTGCCCCTTTATAACTAACCTTACCTGCCTTAATAGTTATAGCTCTTGCTTGTGATGTTGTAATGTATAAAACATCATTTTTAATTACAGCAAACAAATCAAGATGAAGTTTTTCTTTACTTTTTACAAATTGAAAAACATTATTAGCTACACTTATTATTTCGTGCTTTTGCCCTAATTTAAATATTTTATTTAATAGTTCTTTTTTTTCTGAACCTATCATTAAAGTAAAATCAGGCACTAATTCCTTTTTTGTTTTGGTAACTTTTTTACGCTTATAATTTTCATCGTATTTATAAGTTGTGTACGTAACATCTTTTTCAGAAAAATCATTTAATACAAACAAAGCATCACCAGTTACTAATTCTGCAATTGCTTTTTCATCAACAACTAATGATAAAACATCACCAACAACCTCTATTTCTTCCTTAAACTTTGGCACAATACCACCATACATTTTACTTATCATTGCTGGATATTGTACTAATAATTCTTCAGTATTCATAGAAACACTCCAAAAAGCCAACGCTTTATTATGGTTAAAACTATTTATTAAAGTGCTATTCATTTTTTTGTTATAAACCTTTTTAAAAGATTTTGTCATATCATCGCTAATAGCCATGTCTAACACAATACTTGCGTTATTTTTATTAAAAAACAAATTAGCTGTTACTTCTTCTACGCCATAAATGTTTTTATTTTTATGAGGCATAAAATAAGACATTGACGAATGTAAACTTTTACTAAATGAACCAATTAAATCTGCCATTAACATTCCGTAATTACGAACCCAAAGAGTAGCTACAGCATTTTTTTGTTTTCCTTTTTGAAAGCTAGAATTAATCTTAATTGCATTTGAAAAACTATTTTCTAACACAGAAAAAGCGTACTTTTTAGTCCATAATTGTGCAAATCTTTTTCTAACCGAATATATAGATTCTCCTTCTTCTTTTAATTTTTCAAAACGGGTTTTATGCTCTTTAAAATAACCGCGAGATTTATCTCCACTAATAATTAAAAGCACTTCGTCGTTCCATATTCTTAAATCACTATAACCTTCAATATAGCTATAACCACCTTCTTTTTTTATTTTCTTAATATCTCTTTCTTTTAACATAGATTCAAACAAAGCCTTGTCATTTAATTCTACCAAAAAAGTATGATATGAAATACTATCTGTTTTCTTAAAAAAATAGTAAGCATTCGATTTAATATTAAAACCTGCTTTACTTACCGAAGTAATTTTCTCTGTTCTTTTTCTATTAATGTCTTTTAATATCTCTTTCCCTAAAATATTATTATTTACATCCGAAACACTTATTAAATCGAATAAATTATTTGCATTTGCCGTAATAACAACATCTGCATTTTTAGGTATTTTATTTTCTAGTTTCTGAGCTTGTAAAACAACAAATGTGTTTACCAATAATAGTGTAGCAATAATTTTTTTCATAAGTAATTTTAATGGTTTAATTGTATTTTATTTTTAATGGTTTGTTTATTGGTTATGATATCTTGAGCTTTAACTCGCAACATCACTGCTTGTTTATTTTTAGATATTTTTGCAAGTTTATTTTCAGATGATTTTACGGCAGATTTAAAGCGGTAAACACCTGTATATGTAGCTGTTTCAAAAACTTTACGATCTTTCATTTTTGTTTTTTGAAATGCCTTACCAATATTAAAATGGTGACTTCGGATAAATGTTTTATCCATTTTATTGTAAGTAAAATGTTTGTGATTTTTAATTGCTAACGCTTCTTTTTTAGAACTAAAAGCAAGTAAAACAGTGTTTAAAGCATCAACTGTATCAAAATCGCAAGAAACCGTAACGATAAACTCATTAAAATTCAAAGTATTTTTTACATTACATATCCCTTTTGTAGCTTTAATCTTCTTAACTATTTTGTGTAACTCTTGTGTTATTGTTTTTTGAGACGGAACCTTATAACCATTAACACTATCTAACAACATTATAGAAGCCAATTTTGTTTTACTTTTACTTAAATTTATCGTTAACATTGCTGTTCCTGAACCATCTTTATTAAAAGATATTTCTTCAATAAACTCAAAACAACTTGTAAATAACAAAAGAGGAATTGCTAGTAATAATACTTGTTTTTTAAACATTGCTTTTTTTTACAAAAATAACCAAAAAGCAATGTTTCGCAATCCCTATATCTAGCCATAAATAAAATTAATTTATAATTTTAAGTACTGCATAACTGCATTGTTTTTTATTTTTGATACAGCTGTAATACTAACTGTTTCTACACCAGAGCGTTTCATTTTTAAAGAAATTTCAGAATTTCCTTTTGTTTCATCTTTATGAAATGCTATTATTTTTTCTTGTGGAAGATAAGTTGGATTCTCTTTTAACCATTCAGAAAACCAAGTACATCGTAATTGTTTCATTTCTTGACTATATAAGGTTGACGATGACCAAATTTTAGGAGCTTGGGGTAATTTTGCAAAAAACTTATCTGTACCATCCCAAACTAACTCGTAAGCATTTAAATCCTTTTTCCAATCAATCAAAACAATAGTAAATGGTTCAATTTTATCAAAATTAAAATCATTGATACTTTTAACAGCATCATCAACTTTTAATAATTGTTTTACTATTATTCCCCTACTCATTCGATAAGAACTTGCTCGTTTGTGCTTTTTAAAACCACCATTTAGCAAACAAATTAATCGTTTTTTTTCAGACAAACCAATCCAAGTACCACCAGCTAATTCATCCTTCGGATATGTTAATTTTACACCATCTTCATCATACTCTTTAGGTAAAATTGTTTTTCGCTTCGGATCTTCATCTCTATTTGAAGTTAGTAAAAAATTATTACCCTCTAAAGGCAAATAAGTTACCGTGCACATATTGTATTTTATTTTGATAAATGAGACGTAAAAACAACTTAGTAATTACTAAAATAAGTGTTAACTTTGTACCTGAAAACAATCAACAGATTGTTACACAAAGCAAGCAACCTAATCTATGCAAATTAATAGCATTTAGATTTTGTTTTTCGCTTTTTAAAAAGATTTTTTTTAACATACAAACAACATACTAAAATGGCAAGAGGATTTTTTAATGTTCCTAAAGCAGTAAACGAACCTGTAAAAGGGTATGCTCCTGGATCTCCAGAAAGAGAAGAGTTATTAGCAACATACAAAGCAATGTTTAATAGTAATATTGATGTGCCAATGCATATTAATGGTGAAGAAGTAAGAACCGGAAACACCAAAAATATTACTCCGCCACACGATCATAAACATGTAGTTGGGCAATACCACACTGCAGATAAATCGCATGTAGATACTGCAATTGCTACAGCATTAGCAAGAGAGAAGCATGGTCTAGCGTTAGTTGGATGGAAAGAGCTTCTATCTTTTTAAAAGCTGCCGAATTATTAGCAGGTCCTTACCGTGCTAAAATGAATGCTGCAACAATGATTGCACAATCTAAAAATGTACACCAAGCAGAAATTGATGCTGCTTGTGAAATGATTGATTTTTTCCGTTTCAATGTAGAATATATGACGGATATTTTTAAGGATCAACCAGCTTCTGCTCCTGGAATTTGGAACAGAGTTGAGTACAGACCTTTAGAAGGATTTGTGTACGCAATTACACCTTTTAACTTTACATCTATTGCTGCAAATTTACCAGCAGCAGCAGCTTTAATGGGTAATGTTGTTGTTTGGAAACCATCTGATCACCAAGCATACTCTGCACAAGTAATTGTAGATTTATTTAAAGAAGCTGGTTTACCAGACGGTGTAATTAACGTTGTTTATGGTGACCCTGTTATGATTACGGATACAGTTTTAGCTTCTCCAGATTTTTCTGGATTACACTTTACAGGATCTACACATGTTTTCAAAAACTTATGGAAACAAATAGGAGAAAACATTCATACCTATAAAACATACCCAAGAATTGTTGGTGAAACTGGTGGAAAAGATTTTATCTGGGCGCATAACTCAGCAAATCCTTTACAAGTTGCTACTGGAATTACCAGAGGAGCTTTCGAATTTCAAGGACAAAAATGTTCTGCCGCTTCAAGATCTTATATTCCTGCTTCTATTTGGCAAGATGTTAAAGGACACCTTATTGCACAAGCATCAGAATTAAAAATGGGTTCTCCTGAAGATCCAACTAATTTTGTAAATGCTGTAATTCACGAAGGTTCTTTCGATAAAATTGCACAATATATTGATGCTGCAAAAGCAGATGACAATGCTGATGTAATTATTGGTGGTGGTCATGATAAATCAAAAGGATATTTTATCGAACCAACTGTAATTGTAGCAAAAACACCAACCTTTGCAACAATGACAACTGAGTTATTTGGTCCTGTAATGACCATTTACGTTTATGAAGATGCAGAGTGGGAAGCTTCATTAAAATTAGTTGATGAATCTACAGAGTACGCCTTAACAGGAGCAATTTTTTCTACCGATAGATATATTGTAGAGAAAGCCTCTAAAGCTTTAGAAAACGCTGCAGGTAACTTTTATATTAACGACAAGCCAACAGGTGCTGTTGTAGGACAACAACCATTTGGAGGAGCTAGAGCTTCTGGAACAAATGACAAAGCTGGTTCTGCTCAAAACTTATTACGTTGGACCTCTGTTCGCTTAATTAAAGAAACGTTTGTAACACCTACTGATTACAAATATCCTTTCTTAGGATAAGAAATACATATTTAATATGCTTTAAACCTCTTAGAATTCTATTTCTAAGAGGTTTTTTTATCATTTTAATAATTATTTAACTTACAAGTACAAAATTCACTATTTAAGTAACAGTTTATTAAACCTCACTTAATACTACAATAAAAAGAAATAAATACTTTTGATACATCTCTCTTATAAGAGCTAAAAGCCATTAGTAAATATTAGTTTTTGTCGACTATTTTATTAGGCTAACTGTCTTTGGCCAAGACAGTTTTTTATTTAATACCCTATTAACAATAAGTTAACATTAGTGTTAGTTATTTGCACCGACAAAAACTAATAACAACATTCTAATGAACTTTAAAACAACACTTACAATTGTAAGTATGTTTGTGTTATCGTACGCATACGCACAACAACCAAATGCACCAAAATTTGGTAAAGGACTTTTTAATTTAATAGGACAAGACAGTACTTGGTCTATGAATATCGGAGCTCGAATGCAATTTTTAACCATTGCACAATGGGATTCAAATTCTGATGGATTATCAAATCCGTATTCTTCATTTTTTGTAAGAAGAGCCCGTTTAAAATTTAAAGGTTTTGCCTTTTCTACTAAATTAAAATATAAATTAGAGCTAGGATTAAGTAATAGAGACATTGGAGGAGCCTCAGAATTTACCAACAACGCACCTAGGTATATTTTAGATGCAGTTATAAAATGGAATTTCCATGAAAACTTCGAATTATGGGTAGGTCAAACTAAACTCCCTGGAAATAGAGAACGTGTAATTTCATCAGCAAACTTACAAATGGTTGACCGTTCTTTATTAAATAAACGCTTTAATATTGATAGAGATATGGGCTTACAATTAAGACATCATTTTAATATTTCTGATGATTTTATTGTTCGCGAAACACTATCAATCGCACAAGGAGAAGGTAGAAATGTTACTACAGGAAACCTTGGAGGACATCAGTATACTGCTCGTTTAGAGTTTTTACCTTTCGGAAATTTTACTAGTAAAGGAGATTACAAAGGAAGCGATTTAAAAAGAGAAAAAACACCAAAATTAACTATCGGTACTAGTTACGACTTTAACAACAACGCTGTTAAAAACAGAAGTAACCAAGGATCGTATATGAAAAATGATGTAGGTTTTCACAGAACTAATATTTCTACTCTTTTTATTGATACAATGTTTAAATACAAAGGCTTTTCTTTTATGGGCGAATATGCTTATAGAGATGCTAAAGATCCTATTGCTAAAAATTCTGATGGAACTTTAACAGGAGACATCGTTCAAGTAGGTAGCGGTCTAAATTTACAAACAGGATATTTATTTGCCAAAAACTGGGAGGTTTCAGGGCGTTATACCAATGTAAAATTAGATGAGAAAATTACTGGAAAAGGGATTGAAAATCAATATACTTTAGGTTTATCAAAATATATCGTAGGTCATAAATTAAAAATACAAACCGACGTAAGTTATTTAGATTTACCAACAGGCACTAACGAATTAATGTGCCGTTTACAAGTAGATGTTCACTTTTAATAAATAAAAAGATAACGTAAACCTAACATAGGCGACATGTGTTGTCTATAGATTTGCAAAAAATTATAATTAAAAACTAAAAAATGGGAGATCCATATATTTTAATGCTTGTTGCCTTAGCTATTTTAGCTATTGTTGATTTAGTTGTAGGTGTTAGTAACGATGCTGTAAATTTTTTAAACTCAGCTATTGGTTCTAAAGCTATCAAGGTTAGAAATATCATGATAATTGCCAGTGTAGGTGTGTTTTTCGGGGCAATTACCTCTAGTGGTATGATGGAAGTTGCACGTAAAGGTATTTTTAACCCAAACATGTTTATGTTTCAAGACATCATGTTTATATTTATGGCGGTTATGATTACAGATATTTTATTGTTAGATATCTTTAACTCATTAGGAATGCCTACATCAACAACAGTTTCTATTGTTTTCGAATTATTAGGAGCTGCTGTATGTATTTCTTTAATCAAAATATCTTCTAGTGATACACAATCAATTTCAGATATCTGGAACTACATCAACCATAAAAAAGCAATTCAAATTATAAACGGAATACTACTCTCTGTGGTAGTTGCGTTTTCTGTAGGAGCCATTGTTCAATTTATATCAAGATTAATATATTCTTTCAATTTTGAAAAAAGAGCCAATTATATAAACGCTTTATTTGGTGGTTTTGCTATTACAGCAATTACTTACTTTATTATTATTAAAGGAATGAAAGGAACTCCTTTTTATAAAGACATTAAGCATTTAATAGAAGGAAATACTTTATTAATTATTGCAGGAAGTTTTGTTGTTTGGAGCTTTATATCTCAGGCATTAATCAGTTTCTTTAAAATAAATGTTTTAAAGTTGATTATTGGAGTTGGAACTTTTTCTTTAGCAATGGCATTTTCTGGTAACGATTTAGTAAACTTTGTTGGGGTACCAATTGCTGCCTGGAACTCGTACCAAGCTTGGGAAGTTTCTGGAGTATCTGCAGATGCTTTTTCTATGGGTATTTTAGCTAAAAAAGTGCCTTCTAACGTTTGGTTATTATTATTAGCCGGGGCAATTATGGTAGTTACTTTATGGACATCTAGCAAGGCTCAGAATGTAATTAAAACGGGGATTGATTTATCTCGTCAAGGAGAAGGACACGAAAAGTTTAAACCAAATCCGTTATCAAGAATAGTAGTAAGAGCTGCTATGGGAATCAACGCAGGGATTAGCACAGTTGTACCTAAAAAAACACTGGCTTTTGTAGATGCTAAATTTCAAAGACCTGTAATAGAATTACCTAAAGACAAAACATACGAAATGCCTGCTTTCGATTTAGTAAGAGCATCTGTTAATTTAATTGTTGCTGGTATTTTAATATCTATTGCAACCTCAATGAAATTACCTTTATCTACAACTTACGTAACATTTATGGTTGCCATGGGTACTTCTTTAGCTGATAGAGCTTGGGGGCGTGAAAGTGCAGTATATAGAGTTGCTGGGGTAATTAATGTTATTGGTGGATGGTTTTTAACTGCCTTAACTGCCTTTTTAACAGCTGCAGTAGTGGCTTATTTAATTAGCTTTAACATGGTAATGATTCCTATTTTATTATTAGTAGTAGCACTTTTAATTGGTAGAAACACGTTAATTCATAGAAAAAAATCTAAAGAAGAGAAAAAACAAGTTTATATGGAACGTGCTGAACTAATTACTATAAACGGAGTAATTGAAGAAAGTGCAGATCATATTGCTGAAGTTGCAACACGTGTAAACAAATTATACACAAATGTTGTAAATGATTTAGCTAATCATGATTTAAACAAACTACGTAAAACCGATAAACACGTTGGTAAATTAAATGATGAAATTGATGGACTAAAGGACGGGGTTTTCTACTTTATTAAATCTTTAGATGAAACCTCTGTACAGGCTAGTAAATTTTACATTTTAGTATTAGGTTACTTACAAGACGTAGCACAATCTATTAGTTATATATCTAGAGCAAGTTTTAAACACGTAAACAATAATCATAAAAACTTAAAGAAAGGTCAGTTAAAAGATTTAAAACATATTGACAATACACTTTCTAAGTTACTAGATGATATTAGTATAACTTTCGAAAAAAGAAGTTTTGATAATTTAGAACATATTATTAACGAAAAGAAAGAGCTTTTAAAAGATGTTGCTTCTTCTATCGAAAAACAAGTTGCTCGTATTAGAACAGACGAAACAAGTCCTAAAAACACAACTTTATACTTTAGTGTTTTAATTGAAACACAAGATTTAGTTGCGGCTCTTATGAGTTTACTAGAAACTTATGAAGAGTTTCACATAAGTAGTAAAAACGCATAGAGTAATTATATAAAACTAAAAAAACCGAGTGAATGATTCACTCGGTTTTTTTTATGATTTAAAAATTGTTATTTTTTCATCGGTCGCATTAAACCTTCTTGAGCTACTGATGCTACCAACACTCCTTCTCTAGTATAAATATTTCCACAAGCAAAACCTCGTGCACCAAAACTATTCGGACTTTCTATTGAAAACAACATCCAATCGTTAAAATCGAAATCGCGATAAAACCACATCGAATGATCTAAACTAGCCATTTGAGTATTCCCAAAATTAGCAACACTCGCATTCGGATTTAAACAGGCTGTTAAAATATTATAATCAGAAATGTAGGTTAAAATTTGCTGTTTTAATGCTAAATTTAAATCTACCAAATCTCCTTTTAATTTAAACCAAACATCAACAACAGGTGGTAAATCCTTTATTTCAAGCGGATTTGCAATATGAACAGGCTTAAAATCTATTGGACGTTCAATACTTAAAAAAGCTTTTAATTTTTTAGGTAAAAAATCTCCAAATTGCGCTAACATCTCTGTCCAACTAAGTAATTCTTCAGGTTGTTTAATGTCTTTTTTAATTGGCATTTGATGTTCATGTCCTTCTTCTTTTTTATGAAAAGAACATGCCAAAATAAAAATTGTTTTATCATTTTGATGCGCCGTTACACGTCTGGTAGAAAAACTTCCGCCATCTCTAATAACTTGTACATTATAAGTTATAGGCAACTCTAAATTTCCTGCTTCTAAAAAATACGAATGCAACGAGTGCAAAATACGTTTCTCTGAAACGGTTCTATAAGCAGCATTTAACGATTGTGCTAAAACTTGGCCTCCAAACACATTCGGACTTCCAATATCTCTACTAACTCCGTTAAAATTATTGTTCCCTAAATCTTTTAAAGTTAATATATTTAATAATTCTTTGGTGTTTTTCATTGTTATAAATTAGCTTTCGCTATTAATTCTTTATTTTTAAATGGATGATTTTGTTTAAAATCCGAAGGTTGAATTCGTTTTAAAAACAAACTTAAAATACGATTTGTTATTGTTTTTTTGTGACGTAAATAAATGGTTAAATCTTGCGGAACAGCACCTACCGAACTTTTAATTTCACTCGCTGTTCTTCCAAAATTAATCGTTTTTACATCTTGTTTAATTCCTAAAAGAATGTAATCGTACAACATACGTTGGTAAATTGCATATTTTTTATTGCGCACATAATCTAAGCCTACAAAATGAGCATCAAGAGATTTATTATTAAAAATTCCTGATAAAAAACCAACCAACTTATCTTCTAGCCAATAGGCACGTAAAAAATAATTTTCTCCTAAATTATCTTTTAACGATTTATAGGTTTCTAAGTTAAAATCGCCTAAGTTAAAACTCGATTTAGTTGCAACAGTTTTATAAAGAGCCGTCATTTCTGGCAACAAATCTTTAAGCCTATCTGCAGTAACATTTTCTATTTTTAAGGCTGCACTTAACTTTAAAGCTTTTCTTGCTTTTACTCTAAATTTAGTTTTTAAAGCCGCCAAATAATCGTCAAAACTCTTCCAGTCATCATTTAAATGCAACACCATATTAGGCTCTACATTAAACGAATTATAACCTACTTCGTGCAATTCATTCGTAATTGATAATGATTCGTTCTCAAAGTCTTTTAACATGTAAAAATCCACTTTGTTCTGAGGATTTAAGTTTGTATAATCTACAGCTGCTTTTGCTATTTTCTGAATAATTATGTTCTTATTTTGATCGTCTTTAATAAACGTCCCATGTTCTCCACTAACAAAAGTATTACCGCAAGTAAGTATTTTAAATGCTTTTTCTGGTGATAAAATCCTAAGTTTTCTACCGGTACATTTTATCCAATCTACAACAGACTGCATTTCGTTTTGTACGCTATCTAAATAAAAATCTACTATCTGAATTGTTGCAAATGCAACCGCACTGTTATTGTCATCAAACAAAACAATATAGGCGAATTTTATTTTCGGATTATAGTGCTGAAGAGCATCTAAATACTGTGGATGATAATATTTATTTTCTGTACAGTTTAACTGTTGCCAAATAATTTTTGGCACTTTATGAATGTCATCAAAATATTGAACATTTAAAGTATGATTACAAGAAGATAAAAAATTCACAGACCCCTTTCTATTTTGAGTGTAAATTACTAAAAGTTTATTTAACCAAAATTAAAGCACGCCATTATTCCAAACAGGCACTTTTAACAACCTACTAATTTTAATCATATCACTTAAAATATAGGTCTTATCTCCGTGATTTAATAAATTAAATCGCTCTCCTTTTTGGGTAATCAAATTTAACTCATAACAAAAATAACTTCCTGATGATCCGCTACCCGCAGCAAATTTTTGTAAAACTTGCAACGCATATACTTGTTGAAATGAAATTATTTCGCCGCCAATGAGTATTTTTCTTTTTCTGGTATGTATAAATACTTTTGGAGAAAACATAAATAATAAAACTAAACCGATAATTAAAAAAGGACCTCCTGATGTAAAAAATAATTTTCCTCCTTTCATAAAACTAAGTGGAACAGCATTGATTTGATAGTACTCGTAAAAAGAAATTGCCACATAGTTTAAGCCTATTAAAAAAAAGCTCCATGCAAATACTTTGGTAAACGAACTAGATGTTATTTTATAACCTGTAGTCGTTTTTTTTAACACTTCGCTTGCAAAATTACTACTCGTGCTCTCTAACGCACCTTGCGGCACTTGCTGCCCTATTACATCATTGGTAGGATCTTCAAAAACAAAATCGATTTGCTTATTATTGGGCGATGTTTTCTTTTTATTAGAAATATAACTTGTTAACACCATACCGACTCCCATAAATACAAAAACAAGTAACATTCCGCATATTTTATAAAACATAAATTTCTCGCCTCCATAAACTTTTTTATGAATAGGTACCGTAATTTCTAATTTTGTTAATAAGTGTTTTTCTTTAGAAGTTAACTTTGTTAATTGTTTTAAAGAGTCTAAGGTGTGAATATCATTTTTAAGTGTTGTTTGATGCTCATCATACTGTTCATATTTTTTATCGAGCTCTGGTATTAGTACAAAAAATATAACTCCGAAAGGAATTAATAAAAAAAGCCAATAACTTTTGAAGGGTAATTTTTTCATATTCTTTTTATTGCAAATTTCCGTAATTTTTTAACTTTTAACCAAAAAAACACCCTTATTTATTTACAATAAACAAGGGTGTTAATTATATAATTGCTAAAAATTATCCTACAATATTAATAATTTTACCTGGTACAATAATTACTTTTTTAGGCACTCTATCTCCTAATTGAGCTTTTGTTCTTTCTTCTGCCATTACAATTTTTTCAATTTCTTCTTTTGATAAATCTAATGGTAATTCTAACGTAAAACGCATTTTTCCGTTAAATGAAATCGGGTAATTTTTAGAACTTTCCACTAAATGAGAAGCTTCAAACTTAGGGAAATCAATTGTTGAAATTGAGCCTTCATGACCTAACTTACTCCATAATTCTTCAGCAATATGCGGAGCATACGGTGAAATTAATGCTAATAAAGGTTCTAAAATTGCACGTTTATTACATTTTAAAGCAGTTAATTCGTTTACAGCAATCATAAAGGTAGAAACTGAGGTGTTGAATGAAAAATTCTCAATATCTTCTTCTACTTTTTTAATTGTTTTATGTAATGTTTTTAACTCCTCTTTTGTTGGTTCGACATCTGTTACAATAACTCCCTCTTCACCAACATACAATTTCCAAAGTTTCTTTAAGAATGAATATACACCTGAAATACCTGAAGTTTTCCAAGGTTTTGTTTGTTCTAAAGGTCCTAAAAACATTTCGAATAAACGCAATGCATCAGCACCAAATTCTTCACAAATTAAATCTGGATTAACAACATTATGTTTCGATTTCGACATTTTTTCGACTTCACGATAACATGAAAATTTATTTTCTCTTCCAAAAACAAATTCGGCAGTTTTAAACTCGTCTCTCCACTCTTTTAACGCCTCTATATTTACATTTGTATCACCTTCAAGAGCAGTTAAACTAATATGAATTGGTCGGTAAGTTAAACTTCCTTCGTTTTCTTCTGTAAGACCAGCTTCAACTAATTTTTTCTCTAATCTAGAAAATAATTTAGCGTCTTTTTCTGTTATTTGATTTTCTCCTTGAAAATAATCAGCAGAAACATATAAATTATTCGTTTTCCCTTCAAACATTGCTTCATAAACAAACGCTGAAGTTCCTAAAATCATTCCTTGGTTGATTAGTTTTTTCGCAAATTCATCCACTGGTAAAACTCCTTTATCAAACAAGAATTTTTGCCAAAAACGAGCATACAATAAATGCCCTGTCGCGTGTTCAGAACCGCCAATATATAAATCTACTTCTTTCCAATAATCAACTGCTTTTTTACTTACAAATTCGCTTTCGTTGGTAGAATCCATATAACGGTTAAAGTACCAAGAACTTCCTGCCCACCCTGGCATCGTATTTAATTCTAACGGAAAAATATTTTCATTATCAATTAAATCATTACTAACTACCTCAGCAGTTACTGTGTTCCAAGCCCAAACCTCAGCATTTCCTAAAGGTGGTTTTCCGTCTTCTGTAGGTAAATATTTTTCTACCTCTGGTAAAACAATTGGCAAATGTTTTGCGTCAATCATTTGTGGCATTCCGTCTTTATAATATACTGGAAAAGGTTCTCCCCAATAACGTTGACGACTAAATACAGCATCGCGTAAACGATAGTTTATTTTACCAAAACCAAAGCCACGTTGTTCCATTTCGTAAATGGCTAATTTCATCGCTTTTTTATACGATAAACCATTTAAAAAATCAGAATTTGCAATTTTTGTACCTTCTTTATCGGCATGTGCCGCTTCAGAAACATCTACGTTTTCAAAAATATTAGGAATCTCTAATTCAAAATGTTTTGCAAAATCATAATCACGTTGATCCCCACAAGGAACCGCCATAACTGCTCCGGTTCCGTAACTTGCTAACACATAATCTCCAATCCAAATTGGCACTTGTTTTCCCGTAAACGGATGTAAAGCGTACGCTCCAGTAAAAACTCCTGAAATCGTTTTTACATCAGCCATTCTATCTCTTTCAGATCGTTTTGCTGTTGCTTTAACGTAAGCATTTACCGCTTTTTGTTGTGCCTGAGTTGTAATTTTATTTACCAACTCATGTTCTGGAGCTAAGGTCATAAACGAAACTCCGTAAATAGTATCAGGCCTGGTCGTAAAAACGTCTATTTTATAATCGTTTTGCACTACCGTTTCTGTAACCTCAACTGTTGATTTTTCAATCGGTTTTGCAAACTGAATTGTGTTGTTTATTTTAGATACTACACCTAAAACATTTTCTAACACTTCTTCGTTTGTAAAACGAGTTACATTAAATCCTTCACTTGCAAAATAAGCATCTCTTTTTGCTTCATCTTCTTTACCTGAAAACTCCACAATTATATTTTTTGCTAAACACACATAATCTACTAAAAATGTACCAATAGTATATTTTTTTCTAAATTTTGCGGCTCCTTTTTTGTTTTTTAATTCATTCCAAAGCACTTCTTCTGCTTTCGATAAATTAGCACGCATTTCTTTTAGTGCCTCTAATTCTTTGAAAGATAATTTTACTCCGCCTTCCGGTGCTTCTAAAGCATCTACCTTAAAAGTTACCATTGCTCCTTGCGAACGACCAATCCAATTGGTTTGGCTATCTTTTAAAGGCTGAGGCCAATCAATCGTTTCTAAACCATCTAATAAACGTTGCGAATATGCAGAAATTCGCATAGACCATTGGGTCATTTTTTTACGAACTACTGGATGTCCACCACGCTCTGAAACTCCGTTTACAATTTCGTCATTTGCTAAAACGGTTCCTAATTCCGGACACCAATTTACTTCGGTATCTGATAAAAACGTTAAACGATATTGCAATAGTATTTCTTGTTTTTTGGTTGTTGAAAAACTCTTCCATTCATCCGCAGAAAAAACAGTAATATCTTCGTCAGCAACAGCATTTACCGTTGCATTTCCTGCTGTTTCAAAAACAGCAATTAACGTTGAAACATCTTCTGCTTTATCGGTATCTTTATTATACCAAGAGTTAAAAAGTTGCATAAAAATCCACTGTGTCCATTTATAATATTCTGGACTAGAAGTACGAACTTCTCGAGACCAATCAAAAGAAAATCCGATAGTATCTAACTGACGACGGTATGTTTTTATGTTCGCTTCGGTTGTAACCGCAGGATGTTGCCCTGTTTGAATTGCATATTGTTCTGCTGGTAAACCAAAAGAATCATATCCTTGCGGATGTAATACATTAAATCCTTTATGACGCTTGTAACGTGCATAAATATCAGACGCAATATAACCTAATGGATGCCCAACGTGCAACCCTGCTCCTGATGGATAAGGGAACATATCTAACACATAATATTTAGGCTTCTCCGATTCATTACTGGCTTTAAATGTTTGGTTATCTGCCCAAAATTGTTGCCATTTCTTTTCTATCTCTTGATGATTATATTGCATTTTGTCTCTTTTTAAGAAGTTGCAAATTTACGGTTATTTTAAATACTTTTTTTGTTTCTTTTTCTAATAAAAAACGGCTTTAAAAATCGTGTGATTTTTAAAGCCATTTTTACCATTAATAATATATAAACTACCCTTTAACAGGTATCGAAACAATTACTTTTTCCCAACCTAAATACATGTTAAAAACGACTTCCTCTCCTTCAAAGACAATAGAAAATATTTCTGCCTTTTTCGCTGCTTTAGAAACTGCTGCTTTTACACGAACAACATCTTCAGATTCGTTATAAAGATAAGCTCCCCACACATTTTTAGCGGTACTTAAAATTACCGTCCATTCTTTATCTCCAGGAATTGTAAATAACGTATATGTTCCTGCCTTTACATCTTTTCCTCCAAAATTTACATCTTTATAAAAAGTAATTTCTGCAGCTTCATTAGCTCCTGTTCTCCAAACTTTATCATTTGGCGCTAATTTTGAAAGACTTCTTCCTTTTAACTGAGGACGACTATATACAACCTTTACTTTTTTATCTGAAATTCTGTGACTACTTGGGTAAGTTGCTGCATCCATTGGACTTTTATCTAACCCTGGAAATTTTTGTGCAATTGCTTCGTTAGAAAACATTACAGCTACAACTAAAATTACGAATGTTAAAATTCTTTTTTTCATCTTTAAAAGTTTAATCTTTAGTTTTTCAAAGTTACATAACCATACTTTAATTTATATTAAAGTTATGTGAAAACTATCGGGATTATGTTTTAAGATTTTTTATTTTAATTTATTCTAAATAATAATTATATTTGCAACAAATTTATACAGAAAACATGATTGTATTTTATACAGCAAATAAAAAAGCTAGTCCGATTGTTTTAATACAACAAGAAACTTCGTGCTCATCAATTTGTTCTTCAAACTGTATAAAACCAAAAAATAAATGCTGTAATAAGTACCAAAAAAAAGGCATCAACTGTAAGCGATGCCCTTTAACTTTTGATATTAAATTAGCTTCTTAATTACACTACTTTCAATAAAAAATAGCTCTTTTTTCCGCGTTGTAATAACACATATTTGTTAGCTATTAAATCTTTTTCAGTAACAACAAAATCTTCTTTTACCTTTTCTTTATTTACCGAAACAGCATTTTCTTTTAATGCACGTTTTGCATCTCCATTAGATTTTAAAAAGTTCGTTTTACCAGATAATGCATCAATCATAGACAAACCACTTGCAACAGCTTCTTTTGTAACTTCCGCTTGCGGTACACCATCAAAAACATCTAAAAATGTTTGCTCATCTAAACTCTTTAAATCATCTGAAGTAGATTTTCCGAATAAGATATTAGAGGCTGCAATTGCTTTTTCTAACGCTACTTTAGAGTGTACAAATGTAGTAACTTCTTCTGCTAATTTTCTTTGCAATGCTCTTTGATGCGGTGCTTCTTTATGGGTTTCTATTAATGTATTAATTTCTTCTTCGTTTAAGAACGTAAAAATCTTAATATACTTTTCAGCATCTTCATCTGAAGTATTTAACCAAAATTGGTAAAATTTATATACAGATGTTTTATCTGCATCTAACCACACATTTCCTCCTTCTGATTTTCCGAATTTAGAGCCATCAGCTTTTGTAATTAACGGACAGGTCATTGCATACGCTTTTGCCTCTTCACCAACATTCATTCTACGAACCAATTCGGTACCGGTCGTTATATTTCCCCACTGATCAGAGCCACCCATTTGTAGTAAACAATTATGGTTTTTGTACAAATGATAAAAATCGTATCCCTGAATTAATTGGTACGTAAACTCTGTAAAACTCATTCCGCTATTAGAATCTCCCGAAATACGTTTTTTTACAGAATCTTTAGCCATCATGTAATTAACCGTGATACGCTTACCTACATCTCTCGCAAATTCAATGAACGAAAAATCTTTCATCCAATCGTAATTATTAACCAATAAAGGAGCATTTGTTTTATCGCTATCAAAATTTAAAAATCGAGCTAAAGTTCGTTGAATACCAGCTACATTTTTAGCTAACGCCTCTTCGTTTAACAAATTACGCTCGTCTGATTTTCCTGACGGATCACCAATCATTCCCGTAGCACCACCAACCAAAGCAACAGGTTTATGCCCCGCTTTTTCAAGATGTACAAGTAGTATAATTGGCACTAAACTTCCAATATGTAACGAATCAGAGGTTGGATCAAATCCTATATATGCTGCCGTCATTTCTTTTTGCAATTGCTCTTCTGTTCCTGGCATCATGTCGTGAATCATTCCACGCCAACGTAATTCTTCTACTAAATTTTTGGTCATTTTTATCAGTTTTAAAGCAACAAAGATACATTTATCGTTCAAAAAATTCTATTTTCGTACTATGATTTTAGTTACAGGCGGAACAGGTTTAGTAGGCTCACATTTATTATATCATTTAACTCAAAAAAATGATGTAATTAAAGCTATTTATAGAACTGATGAGAAAAAAGAACACGTAAAAAAAATATTTTCTTTTTATACAGATGATGTTACGCTACCTTTTTCTAAAATAAAATGGGTACAAGCAGATATTACTGATGTACCTTCTTTAGAACCTGTTTTTAAAAATATAACAGAAGTTTATCATTGCGCTGCTTTGGTTTCTTTTAATCCGAAGGATTATCGAAAAATGCGTCAAGTAAATATTGACGGAACTGCTAATATGATTAATCTTTCTATTGACAATCATATTAAAAAATTCTGTTTTGTAAGTTCTATTGCTGCCGTTGGTAACGCTATTAACGGAAAGCCTATTGATGAAAAAAATGAATGGGCTGACAGTGATAACAACAACGAATATTCTATTACAAAATATGGTGCCGAAATGGAGGTTTGGAGAGGAAGTCAAGAAGGATTAGAAGTTGTAATTGTAAATCCAGGAGTTATTTTAGGTAGTGGTTTTTGGACTGAAGGTTCTGGAAAATTATTTACTCAAATAAACAACGGATTTAAATTTTACACTGAAGGAATTACCGGATTTGTTGACGTAAAAGATGTAGTGAAATCAATGATTTTACTGATGAACTCTAATATTAAAAACGAACGTTTTATTTTGGTTGCCGAAAATAAATCATTTAAAGATATTTTAGTTGCTATCGCAAATGGTTTAGATAAAAAGAAACCTTCAATTAAAATTGGAAAAACAGCAACTGCTGTATTTTGGAGAATAGATTGGCTACTTACCTTTTTAACAAAAAAAGAACCTTTGCTAACTAAAAATTCAGCAAAGGCTTCTCATAATAAATCTTATTACTCATCAAAAAAAATAACGAAAAAGTTAAATTTTAAATTTAACTCGATAAATAAAACAATTAATCGAGTTTGCGAGAATTTTTTTTCTTAATAGATTTTTTAGACTTTAATAATTTCTCGTTTTTTTCTAATAGTTTTAAAGGTGTTTTTTTACCCTTACTTTTTTTCATTTTGGTTATTGAATCTTTAATTGATTGCTTTTTTTTATAAAAAACCTCTAAAGAATCTATATTTAACTTTATTTCTTTTAGCATTTCTGTATAATCTTCTGCTATAGAAGTATAATACATATTGCTTTCATTAAAACGCGTACTATCTATTTTATATTTTTTATACACTAAAAAAACATAGTTCTTTTCTTTTTTTAAAAACTTATTTTTAAAACTTTTAGCAGATGATGCTATATACATATCTGTTAGTAATGCAACCATTGAATCTTTTGGAATAAGATTTTTTGGCTTTTTATAAATCGTATTACTTGTTGTACATGAAGTACAAATTATAAAAACAAGTATATAACAAACCTTTTTCATCTAGTTTTTAAATTCTAATCGTTTTCCTTTTATTTCTTCATCAAAAACACCATTTGCAAACATCAAATTTCCGTTTACAAAAGTATGTGTGATTTTACTTGAAAATTCAACACCTTCAAAAGGAGACCATCCACATTTGTATAATATATTTTCTTTAGCTACTGTCCAATTTTTGTTTGTATCAACCAAAACTATATCGGCAAAATAACCTTCTTTAATAAAACCTCGTTTTTCTACTCGAAATAATTTTGCAGGATTATGACACATTTTTTCAACCGCTTTTTCAATTGGTAAAACGCCTTCTTTTACTTTTTCTAAAATCGCAGTTACAGCATGTTGTACTAAAGGACCACCACTTGGCGCTTTTGTATACACATTGTCTTTTTCTTCCAAAGTATGTGGCGCATGATCGGTTGCAATCACATCAATTCTATCATCTAGTAAAGCCTCCCATAATCCGTCTTTGTCTTTTTGTGATTTTACTGCCGGATTCCATTTAATATGCGTTCCTTTTGTATCGTAATCTTTATCTGTAAACCATAAATGATGCACACAAACCTCAGCGGTAATTTTCTTTTCTTCTAACGGAATGTCATTTCTAAATAAAGCCGTTTCTTTTGCTGTTGATAAATGAAAAACATGTAAACGTGCTCCCGTTTTCTTAGCTAATTCAATTGCTTTTGATGATGATAAATAGCAAGCTTCTTCACTTCTAATGATTGGATGATATTTTAACGGAATATCATCGCCATATTTAGCTGTGTATTCTTCGGTATTTTTTCTAATCGTTGCTTCATCTTCGCAGTGTACTGAGATTAGCATATCGGTTGATGAAAATATCTTTTCTAAAACCTCTTCATTATCAACCAACATATTTCCTGTTGAAGATCCTAAAAAAAGTTTAATTCCCGCAACGTTTTTAGGGTTTGTTTTTAATAACTCTTCTAAATTATCGTTTGTACCACCAAACATAAAAGAATAATTTGCATACGATGTTTTAGCAGCGGTTTTAAATTTATCTTCTAACAATTCTTGAGTGGTTGCCTGCGGATTTGTGTTAGGCATTTCAATAAACGATGTAATTCCACCAGCAATGGCCGCTTTACTTTCGGTAGCTATATTTGCTTTGTGCGTTAATCCTGGTTCACGAAAATGCACTTGATCGTCAATCATCCCAGGAATTAAATATTTTCCTTCGGCATCAACTACTTCTACACCTGAAACTGCATCAATTTTAGTCGAAACTTCTTTAATATAATTTCCTTCAATTAAAACATCGCTTTTAAAAACGTTGTTTTCGTTAACAATTGTTGCGTTTTTTATTAAATATGATTTCATAATTATTTTGGTAACCCTTTTAATTTCATTTTTATAACTCCGAATATTGCTTCTTTAATAATACCCGAACTTAATTTAGACTCTCCTAAAACTCTATCAGTAAATATAACTGAAACTTCTTTTATTTTAAATTTATGTTTCCATGCTTTAAATTTCATTTCTATTTGAAAAGCATATCCAATAAATTTAATCTTATCTAATTTTATCGTTTCTAACACTTTTCTTTTGTAGCAAACAAAACCTGCAGTGGTATCGTGAATTGGCACTCTTGTAATTAAACGCACATATTTTGATGCAAAATAAGATAGTAAAACTCTGCTCATGGGCCAATTAACCACATTTACACCAACTGAATAACGCGAACCTACCGAAACATCGGCACCTTCAAAAGCGCATGCATTGTAAAGTTTAATTAAATCGTTGGGGTTATGAGAAAAATCAGCATCCATTTCAATAATAAAATCGTAACCTTTGTTAATTGCCCATTTAAAGCCATGAATATAAGCAGATCCTAATCCGTTTTTACCCTTTCTTTTTTCTAAATAAAGTTGTTTGGGATATTTTTCTTGTAACTTTTCTACAATATTAGCGGTTCCGTCAGGAGAATTATCATCAACAACCAAAATATCAAACTCTTTTTCTTGACAAAAAGTTGCTTTTATTATCGCCTCTATGTTTTCTTTTTCGTTATACGTAGGAATTATAACTAAAGCGTTTGATTTCATGTAATTTTCATCTAAATCTAAGCAAATATACACTAAATAATCACTAATTTTGTGTTAAATAAAAGCATAAAACAAATACACTTGCAAGCAATTGAACGTATTATAAATAATGATAACTGGATTACTTTGGTAATCATATTTGCTTTTGTTTTATTGGCAGTAATGAAATTATTAAAACCTACTAAATTATTAGGTTATACTATTGCCTTTTTTACGCCAGGTTTTTTAAATAAACGAGTAGAAGATAATCCGCCTTTTTATGCGCCTTTTACATTGTTTTTATTCTTTTTTTCAACCATAATTGTTTCTTTATTTTTATTTTTAGTTGTTATTCCTAACACTTACGAACATAGTTGGCTTAACTACCTAATTTTATTTAGTTTTACTACTATCTACTTTATTTCTCGTTTTTTTTTAGATGCTTTTTTAGCAAATGTATTAGGACTAACTTCTGTAACTAAATATTTTTTATTCACAAAATCTAGCTACCTAAAAACACTCTGTTTATGGTTATTTCCTGCAATAATTATATATCAATATACATTTACAAGTAAGCTTTTTTTACTCATCATATTTCTTATCTTATTTGTTTTCAGAGCTTTTTTAATTTTAAAGAACAACAAAAAAATAGTTATACGTAAGTTGTTTTATTTTATTTTGTACTTTTGCACCCTCGAAATAGCACCGCTATTAATTGTTTATAAAATAACAACGACAACATAAAGAGGAAAATAATATGAAAGTGAAAACTATTTTAGTCTCTCAACCTGCACCTAAGACGGAAACTTCTCCTTATTTTGATTTAGCTGAAAAACAAAAAGTGAAAATTGATTTCCGCTCGTTTATTCATGTTGAAGGTATTGACGGAAAAGAAGTTAGGGCTCAGAAAGTTGACTTAAACAACTATACTGCAATTATTTTAACCAGTAGAAATGCTGTAGATCATTTTTTTAGAATTGCTGAAGAAATGCGCTTCACAGTACCTGATAGCATGAAGTATTTTTGCCAATCAGAAGCTGTAGCTTATTATTTACAAAAATATGTAGTTTATAGAAAACGTAAAATTTATGTTGGTAGCAGAACTTTCCCTGAACTAACTAAACTAATAAAAAAACATAAAGACGAGAAGTTTTTACTTCCTTCTTCTGACAAATTAAAACCTTTAATTCCTGCTGAATTAGATAAATTAGGTGTTGATTGGAAACGTGCAGATTTATATAAAACTGTAGTAAGTGACTTATCGGATTTAGAAAATGTTTTTTACGATATTTTAGTGTTTTTTAGCCCATCAGGAATTGATAGTTTATTTAAAAACTTTCCGAATTTTAAACAAAACGATACCAGAATTGCTGTTTTTGGAAACTCAACAATTAAAGCTGTTGAAGATAGAGGTTTACGTGTGGATATTGCTGCACCAACACCTGAAACACCATCAATGACAATGGCTTTAGATAAATTTATTAAAGACATTAACAAAAAGTAACAATTACTTTTTTACAATTATAAAAACCATCAAAGAAAGTATTCTTTGATGGTTTTCTTTTTTACATCCGTAAGTCTAAAATAAGTTTTACGTCAAAATTGAAAAATTAAATTCAATGATTTTACTACTTCTTTTTATTGCGGCTTGTTTTTTAGCATATAGTAATGGCGCAAATGACAACTTTAAAGGTGTTGCTACCTTATTTGGCTCTGGTACTACCGATTATAAAAAAGCCATAAATTGGGCAACAATCACCACTTTTTCAGGCTCTGTAGCTGCTATTTTTTTAGCAGAAGAATTAGTTAAAAATTTTTCAGGAAAAGGGCTTGTACCAAATGAATTAATACAAATGCCCATCTTTGCCATTGCAATTGCTTTAGGTGCTGCAATTACTGTTTTTTCTGCAACTAAAGTTGGTATGCCAATTTCTACCACTCATAGTTTAGTTGGTGGTTTATTTGGTGCTGGAGTTATGGCAGTAGGTACCGAATTTAATTTTACTAAACTCGGTAATACTTTTTTAATACCTTTAATTGTTAGTCCACTTATGGCTGCATTTTTAAGCTTAATTACTTATTTATTTTTTAAATTTTTACGAAAACAAATACCGTCTTTAAACAAAGAACAACCAACTTTACTATACATAAGTTCTCATAAAATTTTAGACTCTTTACATTATATAAGTTCAGGTATTGTAAGTTTTGCTAGAGGATTAAACGATACTCCCAAAATTGTAGGCTTGTTAATAATTATTAATACAATCAACATTAAATGGAGCATGATTTCTGTTGCAGTAATTATGGCTTTAGGCGGACTGATAAACGCAAAGAAGGTAGGAGAAACTATGAGTAAAAAAATTACAAAAATGAACTCAGGTCAAGGTTTTACGGCCAATATAATTACTGGTTTATTAGTAACTACGGCAAGTATTCATGGTTTACCAGTTTCTACAACGCATGTTTCTGTCGGTTCGCTTTTTGGAATAGGAACCGTTACAAAAAAAGCAGATTATAAAGTAATTAGTAAAATTATTTTATCTTGGATACTTACCTTGCCAATAGCTGCTTTTATAAGTGCTTTTGTTTTTAAATCATTAGAATTCATAGCCTAAAATTAGTACATTTATTTCCAATTTTCACAACAATATAATTCCAATGAATAAATACATCGACATTATAAAAAATTCTTATGCTGATTATTGGAATTACCTAAAACAATCTGTTTTCATGGAATTGAATTGGGAAAACTATTTTTATGGATTAATTATAATCTCCATAATTGTTTGGCTATTAGAAATCGTATTTCCTTGGCGTAAGAATCAAGCTATTTTTAGAAAAGATTTTTGGCTAGATGCTTTTTATATGTTTTTTAATTTCTTTTTATTAAATCTAATTGTATTAATCGCTTTATCTAATTTTGCTGCTCAAATTTTTAATGATTTTCTAGGCGTTTTTAACCTTTCAATTGCTAACTTTCAATTTTTTGATATTAATCAATTTCCGTTTTGGGTTCGAATTTTTGTATTTTTTATTGTTATTGATTTTGTGCAATGGTTTACACATACATTATTACACAAATATGAGTTTTTATGGAATTTTCATAAAGTACATCATTCTGTAAAAGAAATGGGATTTGCAGCACATTTACGTTACCATTGGATGGAACCTGTATTTTACAACTCGATGAAATACATTCCTTTGGCTATTATGGGTGGATTTAAAGCGCAAGACATTGCTTTTGTTCATTTTTTTAATATCATAATCGGGCATATAAATCACGCAAACATCAACCTAGATTATGGTGTTTTTAAGTATGTTTTAAATAACCCAAAAATGCATATTTGGCATCATGCAAAAGAACTTCCTTCAAAAAGAAAACAAGGTGTTAATTTTGGAATTACCTTAAGTATTTGGGATTATATTTTTAAAACAAATTACATTCCGCATAACGGAAGAGATATTGAATTAGGTTTTGAAAACGACGAACTATTTCCTGCTGATTTTTTACAACAAGAAATATATCCGCTAGGAAAAAAATAAACTAAAAATATTGCCCGATCCCGAAAACAAATCCTTTTGAGGCATTTTTGGTTAAACCATAGCCATAATCAATTCTAAAAATTGCATTAAATATTTTTTTATTGATAAATCGCAATCCAACTCCAGAGTATGCTTGCATATTTTTTTCTTTAACAAAATCGCTCAATTTTCCTCCGGGATTTCTCCAAGTTCCAGCATCAATAAATGTATTTCCTTGTATTGCCAACCAGTTATTTTCATACAAAGTATGCCTATATTCAGTGTTCCAAACAATACTACCTGTACCTCTATCAACTAAAATTCCAACACCACGCAAATTCACATTATTATCTAACGCAAAAGGTGCAAACGGACTTTTTATGTTAGATGATAAACCTATGCGCAAACGATTTGCCCAATTTCCTTTTTTACCTACCCTTTTGTAGTAAAATAAATCATTCCAAAAAATTAAAAAATTATCTTGATGTTCGTTTTCAGAAATTACATATTGCCCGTAAAATTGACTTTTAAATCCATTTATATATTGGTAATAATAATTTAAATTAACATATGTATAAACAGTTTTAAACAACCATTTATTTACATCTAGCTTTAATGGAATAGTAGGATCTGTGCTTCCTGTTAGATAATCGTATTTTTCTTTAAAATAATTTAATCCGAAGTGAAGATTGTTTTTAAAATTTATTTGATGCAAAGCAAGTGCTTCGTATGAGGTATTTTGATATTTATAATTGGCGGTTTTCTCATCAAAATATAAAGGTTCTTCACTTGTCCATTTTTGATGATTTAAAGCCAAACCCCATTTACTAGAAAACAATGTTGGTGCCTTAAAATTAATACCATACGAATCGAATCCGTTATTTTGATAAAAAGCACCCAGAGTAATATTTTGTCCTAAAAAATTATAATCCGAAAGTCCTATTTTATAAGCTGTTTTCTCGTTAGTAGTGGTCCAAAGATTAAATTCAGGAATTAAAGTATGATTTTCTACAACGTTAATAAAAACATTGTAATTATTTTGATGCGAATGAAATACTTGAAAATACGCATGAGAAATTGCAGGTAATCGTTTTAACCGCACCATATCTTTATTTAACAAAGCAGAATCTAAAGAAGTGTTTTTTTTAGTTTCTATAACTTTTTTTATCAATGCTATTTTTGTTTTTTTTAACCCTTTAATTTTCACATCAAGAATTGTGTTTTCTTGAGAAAACAAACTAAAGCTACTACATATAATTAAAAAAACTATTATTTTACTGCGCATATAATTTTTGAATTAACTTTTCTGTGGGTTTATTTTGAGGTGTAAATCTATTATTCTTTTCTCCTCCAACTTCGTTATGTTTATGAAACCATTTCCATAAAAATCCACCAACAAACCAATCTTCTTTCCAAAATTGATTATAAATTGCTTGCATTCCGTTTTTTTGATTTCGAAGATTTATTTTACCAATAACCCTATCTGATTTCCAAGGTTTTTTTCCCGTAAAATCAATACTTCTATAACCAAATTCTGTAAATAAAACAGGTTTATTTACTTCCTTTCTTACCTTATTAATCTCTTTTTTATGAGGTAGCCATCCGTTTTCAAACTCTTTAATAGTTGGTGACTTTTTATCCGTTAAAGGAAAATAAGCATCAATACCTATATAATCTAGCTCTGTCCAAAAAGAAACGCTATTATATTCATCCCAATTAGCAGCATAGGTTAGTTTTCCTTTATAAATTTTTCTAATTTCTTTTATTAATTTTTGCCAAAATTCTGGTCTGTTTATTACAAATTTTTCTAATTCGGTACCAATGCAAAAAACTGTTGCTTTTAACTCTTGTGCAGTTTTTGCATAGGTTAAAATAAATTTTGAATATGAGTTTTCAAGTATTTCCCAATTCTCTTCAGATTCCATTTTTATATTTCCAGTAAACTCGCCTCTCCAAACCCAAATTTGTGGTTTTATCATCAATTGAATATTATTTTTAGCAAACTCTTTTCCGTATTGAAGAATTCCTTTTTCAGTTTCACCAAACCACTGTCTTTCTGTATTATATATTATTTTTGGAGAACTTACATCTTTTATAAAACCAAAAGGCATCAACGCAACATAATTGGCAGATACCTTTTGCAAAGGGGAAATATGTTGTTGGGTTATTTTTTCTGACGAAGCCACAAAACTAATTCCGTTTATTTTTTTAGTTTGGCTTTTACAAGACCAGCAAAAAAGGCAAATTATAAGGAGTTTATCTATTTTCATAACTCCTAAATTACTGTTTTTTAAAATAATGCACGTAAACCAATACTGTAAGTACTTCCTAATCCCTGAAAATTTTCTCCTCTAAAAATATTACTATACAAAGCTTCAATATTTAACATTTTTGATAGTTGATATTTACCACCAAAACCAGCAGATGTTCCGTTTTGCTTAAAATCACCAAATCGTTGATTATGTTGTACAAAACCTAGTATAGTAGATTTATTACTTGGAAAATAACTTAAAAAAGCTCCGGGAGCTATTACAAAAGTGTTATCAGCAAAGCTATCCTCATCGCCAAAATTATATTCAGTATTTAGTTCTGTAAAAACTTGCCACTTACCGTTTTTTAAAGTGTAATCATAAAAAAATCTATTTTGAAAAGCCCAAGCTGTTTGATCTAAAAAAGCACCATTAGCATCTACTTCTTCACTATGTAACGGAATATGAATTGCTGATTGTACAGAAAAGTTAGCTACATTTTTAAGCGGTTGAAATTTAATTGCTGGTGCAATAGTGGTTAAGCCTTTTCTATCTGTAGTAGTGTTTTCTAAACTAAAAACAGATAATGCCTGCCTGCCGCCAAAAGTATTCGAACGAAATTCTAAAATTGCACCTACATTAATTCTATTATTATCAGAAATACCTGTAAAAACCTCAGCTGTTGAAGTAAAAAAGTTTTCTCTAGGTATAGTTGTTGACTTACTTCCTGAATCTGTTTTTTTAGTTTGAGTATAAATACTATTAAAAAACTTAATATCCCACTGCCCTTTATTTAATAATTTTGATGGGGTATAAGTTTGTATATTACTTTGTGCAACATTCTCTTCTTCTTTTACTACTTCATTTTCTTGAGAAAACCCCTGTAAACCAATTAATAATGTAACTACTATTGCTGTTTTTTTATATTTAATTTTCATATTTAAATTCTTTTATAATTTCATATTCGGACGATTAAAACTTAAACAGCTTACAGAATCATCTTATTTAAAATCATTCTAAATTTATTTACTTCATTAAGTTATTAACTTTAGCAACGACCTAATTGCAAATCAACTTTTATGGAACACGTTGTTATTATTGGTAATGGAATTTCGGGGATTACAGCCGCGAGACACATAAGAAAATTATCAGACAAAAAAATCACGATCATATCTTCAGAAACAGCATATTTCTTTTCTAGAACAGCTTTGATGTATGTGTATATGGGACATCTAACATTCCAGCATACGCAACCTTACGAATCTTGGTTTTGGAAAAAAAACCGTATCGAGCTTAAAAAAGGACTTGTTACCAATATAAATTCTGCTAATAAACAATTAGAATTTAAAAATGGAGAAATTTTTAATTATGATAAATTAATTATTGCAACTGGATCTAAACCTAATAAATTTGGATGGCCTGGTCAAGATTTAAATGGCGTTATGGGAATGTACCATAAACAAGATTTAGAGAAATTAGAAAAATACGCTCCCGATAATAAAACATGTAAAAGAGCTGTAATTGTTGGCGGCGGATTAATAGGTATTGAGCTTGCAGAAATGTTACATAGCAGAAATATTCCTGTTACTTTTTTAGTGCGCGAAAAGAGTTTTTGGAACGGAGTATTACCTGCAGAAGAATCGGCAATGATTAATAAAGAAATTTTAGATAATCATATTGATTTACGTTTGGGAGTTAATTTAAAAGAAATTAAATCGGATGAAAACGGACAAGTAAAATCTGTTATAATTGCTGAAACTGGCGAAGAAATTGCATGTAATGTTGTTGGTTTAACCGCTGGTGTTACACCAAATATCGATTTTTTAAAATCTTCTGATATTGAAATAGGAAGAGGTATAAAAGTAAATCGTTTTTTAGAAACAAATAGCAAAAATATTTATGCGATTGGCGATTGTGCTGAGCAACACGAAGCTATTGATCAACGCAGACCAATTGAAGCTGTTTGGTACACAGGAAGGATGATGGGCGAAACCGTTGCGCAAACTATTTGTGGTAATCGTACCGCATACAAACCTGGACATTGGTTTAACTCCGCAAAATTTATAGATATTGAATACCAAACTTATGGTTGGGTTTGGGCGCAACCTAAAGAAAATGAAGCTCGGTTTTATTGGGAACACGAAAGTGGTAAAAAATGTATTCATATAAATTATGATAAAAAAACACGAGAGTTTATCGGAATAAATAATTTCGGAATTAGAATGCGTCACGAATTTTTTGACAAAATTTTAACCGATAAAAAATCAGTAGAATACGTACTTGAACATTTAGCGGATGCTAATTTTGATCCTGAATTTTTTAAACTTCATGAGCCAGAAATTATTACCAAGTTTAATAAAGAAAATAACACCAACATTCAACTAAAAAAGAAAAGTTGGAAACGAATTTTTAGTAAAGCATAATATATGAAAACAGTTAAAAACATCGGATTAATACTATGCTTTATTGGTTTTGCAATTTTTACCGCAAGCATATTTACAGGTACAAATAAAGTTTCGCAAGAAACCTTTGATTCTTGGGCTAAACAAAAAGTAAAAAGTGAGTTTTTTATTAAAAAAGCACAATCAGAAATAGTAAATAAAGAATTAAGTGCCTACGCATTATCAAACAAAATAATTGAAATAGCTAAAGTATCAAACGAATATTATAAATCTCAAAAAGAAATTTCTTGGGATAAAATTATTTGGTTAAAATGGAACAAAACCTCTAAAGATTTTGTGTATCCGCTAGTAAGAGCATCTGCAAATGGGTGGGTAAAAGAAAATCAAGGATTATTTTTCTTTTTAACCTTTGGCTTAGCCATTCTTGGAGGAAGCATTGCATTTGCTACTGATTATAAATTATTAGGTCCTGCGGGAATTAAAAATAACGGTATTTTTCAGCATTCGGCAACTAACAGAGGTTATTTAGGAATTTTAGCTTTTGTATTTTTTGTTGGTTTTTATATGTTTTTATATTTCTTTCCAAATTATTTAGTAAATCCTATTTTGGCAACCAATCCTATTAGTAAAATGCTAAGTGGTAATCCTGCTAGTCAGTGGTTTTTATACGGATTTATGTATTGTGCGGTAATGAGCGTTTTTGCAATTAGAATGTTTATTAAATATCGTCATAATAATTATCAAATACTAAGAACAGCAGTGGTATTATTTTTTCAAATAGCTTTTGCTTTTTTAATTCCTGAAATATTAGTGGCATTTAACAAACCTTGGTTCGATTTTAAAAATGCTTTTCCGTTAAATTATTCTTTCTTTTTCGATTGGAATATCAATAATTTATTAGAAAGTGGAAACATGGGAATATTTATGTTGGTTTGGGGTATTTTACTAACCTTAGTTATCGTACCTGTAATGGTATATTTTTACGGAAAAAGATGGTATTGCTCTTGGGTTTGTGGTTGCGGTGGATTGGCAGAAACACTAGGTGATCCGTACAGACAACTATCTAGTAAATCATTATTTTCTTGGAAAGTTGAACGCTATTTAATTCACACTGTATTAGTTTTTGCTTTAGCAATGACCGCCTTAACGCTTTACACTTATTTTGCTGAAATAGAAAGCTGGAAAGAACTTGCTTTTGGTATTTCTGCCTACGATGTACAAACTAGCTACGGATTTTTAATAGGATCTATCTTTTCTGGAGTTATCGGAACCGGATTTTACCCTATTTTAGGTAACCGAGTTTGGTGTCGTTTTGGTTGTCCATTAGCAGCTTATATGGGATTTGTACAACGTTTTAAATCTCGTTTTAGAATTACCACAAACGGAGGGCAATGTATTTCATGCGGTAACTGTTCAACATATTGCGAGCAAGGAATTGATGTAAGAGCTTATGCCCAAAAGGGAGAAAATATTGTGCGCTCTAGTTGTGTAGGTTGCGGAGTTTGTTCAGCAGTTTGCCCACGTGGGGTTTTAAAATTAGAAAATGGACCAGAAGAAGGACGAATAAATCCGACAGAAATATTATTAGGTAACGATGTTGACTTAATGACGTTGGTAAATGAAAAATAAACTGTTTTTATTCTTTTTTTCTATTTCATCCATTGGTTTTTCACAAAAAACATATCAAAAAGAATATTTTAAGAACGGAAAGCTAAAAGAAGAAGGTTGGATTTTAAACGAAAAAAAGACCGATTACTGGTATTTTTATCATCAAAATGGAACGGTTAAAAGCGAAGGTTTTTTTATCAAAAATTTAAAAACAGGATTTTGGAAAACCTATAATAATACTGGCAGTAAAATATCCGAAGGAAATTACACTAACAATCTAAAAAATGGATATTGGTACTTTTATCATAATAACAAAGAAATTTCTGATAAAGGCTGGTTTAAAAACAATCTAAAAACTAATTTTTGGGAAAGTTTTTATAACAATAAACAGTTAAAATTTAAAGAAGAGTATAAAAATGATAAACCTATTGGCTATTGGATTACCTATCATAAAAATGGACAAAAAGAAAGCGAAGGACATTTTGTAAACGGACAAAAAACACAATATTGGAGATTTTATTTTGATAATACAAAAATTTACAAAGAAGGTCACTTTAAACAGAATCTCTCTGTAAAATATTGGTATTTTTACCGTGAAAATGGACAATTAGAAAAAGAAGGTCATTTTGTAAATGGTAAAAAAAGTAACTGGTGGTTGTTTTATGATGCCAACGGTTTTGTAAACCATAAATGTCAATTAAAAAACAATCACAAAAACGGATATTGTTTACGTTACAATCATCAAAAATTGGTGAAAGCTGAAAAATATCAACAAGGAGAAAAAATAAAAGAATGGACAGATTTAAAATCTTTTAAAAAAGAAAATAAACTGTTCGATTTAAGATAAATGAAGCAATCAATAAAAGTTATTATTCCTGCCTATAACGAACAAGATTCTATTGGGCTTGTAATTAACGACATTCCATCAATTGTTGATGAAATAATTGTAATTAGCAACAATTCTACAGACGCTACCGAAGTAAACGCAAAAAATGCTGGTGCAACAGTTTTACAAGAATCTAAAAAAGGCTACGGATACGCTTGTTTAAAAGGGATGGAATATATCACTAATCAAAAAAACAAGCCAGATATTATTGTTTTTTTAGATGGTGATTATTCTGATTATCCTGAGCAACTTACCGAATTAGTTGCCCCAATTATAAACGACAATATAGATTTTGTAATTGGTGCTCGTGTAAAAAAACTACGCGAACAAGGAGCTATGACACCGCAACAAATATTTGGTAATTGGTTGGCTACTTTTTTAATGAAATTATTTTTTGGTGCAAAATTTACCGATTTAGGCCCATTTAGAGCAATTAAATACAACAAATTACTTGCTCTTAACATGGAAGATAAAACTTATGGATGGACCGTTGAAATGCAATTAAAAGCCTTAAAACAAAAATTTACATATACCGAAATACCTATGAAATATAGAAACAGAATTGGAGTTTCGAAAGTTTCAGGAACCGTAAAAGGTAGTATCTTTGCTGGCGTTAAAATTTTAAGTTGGATATTTAAATACAGTTTTAAATAATGGTTGTAGAATATATAATAATAGTAATTTATGCTATTTCGTTGCTACTAATTTTTATGTATGCTTTGGCACAATTAAACTTATTGTTTAATTATTTAAAGGCGCAAAATAAAACAGATAACGATGCTAAATTCGATTTTTCTAAGCCAGAAGAAGTTCCGTTGGTAACCATACAATTGCCAGTTTTTAACGAATTATATGTGATGGAACGTTTATTAACCAACATTGCAAAAATTAAATATCCTGCTGATAAATTAGAAATTCAGGTTTTAGATGATTCTACAGACGAATCGGTAATATCAACCGAAAAACATATTGCTGAGTTAAAAAAAACAGGATTAGACATTGTTCACATCCGAAGAGAAAATCGACAAGGATTTAAAGCAGGTGCCTTAAAAGAAGGTTTAGCAATTGCAAAAGGAGAGTTTATTGTTATTTTTGATGCCGATTTTTTACCGCAAGAAGATTGGTTAGAAAAAACGATTCCGTATTTTAAAAACCCAAAAATTGGAGTGGTGCAAACTCGTTGGGGGCATATCAACAGAAACTATTCTACTTTAACTAAAATTCAAGCTTTTGCTTTAGATGCACATTTTACTTTAGAGCAAGTAGGACGAAATAGTAAAGGGCATTTTATTAATTTTAATGGAACCGCAGGTGCATGGCGTAAAGAATGCATTTTAGATGCGGGGAATTGGGAAGGAGACACTCTAACCGAAGATATTGATTTAAGTTACAGAGCTCAGCTAAAAAATTGGAAATTCAAATATTTAGAACACGTAGAAACTCCGGCTGAATTACCCGTTATTATTAGCGCGGCTAGATCGCAGCAATTTCGTTGGAATAAAGGTGGTGCAGAGAATTTTCAGAAAATGACAAAACGCATTATTCTTAACAAAAACGTATCAGTAAAAACAAAAATTCATGGGTTATTGCATTTGCTAAACAGCTCTATGTTTACTTGTATTTTTTTAGTGGCTGTTTTAAGTATTCCTATGTTGTATATAAAAAATGAATATGCACATTTAAAGCCCTTTTTTTACGTGATGAGTTTCTTTGTTTTAAGCTCAATCATTTTCTTTACTTGTTACTGGTTTATGTATAAAAATATTTACGGTAAAGGTTTTAAAAATTTTATTAAATATATTGGCGCATTTTTTACATTTTTCACCATTGTTTTAGGTTTTTCTTTACACAATACAATTGCTGTTTTAGAAGGTCATTTTGGTAAAAAAAGCGAGTTTGTTCGTACACCAAAATTTAATATTAAGAGTATTAAAGACGGCTGGAAAAACAACAAATACATTAGTAAAAACGTTTCTTTACACGTTATTATTGAAGGATTTTTAGCTTTATATTTTGCTTTTGGTATGTACAGCGCATTTATTGTTGGCAATCAAGGAGGCGATTTTGGACTGTTTCCTTTTCATTTAATGTTATTCATTGGTTTTGGATACGTTTTTTTTAAATCACTTTTTTCTAAAGCATAAATGGAATTTTTGAAAAAAAATAATGGAATTTTCGCTGTATTACTAAGCGTTATTTTATATTTTTTCTTCGGATATTTTTTAGAACGCACACAGTTTGAATTACTATTTTTTCTGTGGATTACTCTCTTCGGATGCTTTTATTGGCTATTAAAAAGTAATACCTTTTCTTTTAATACCTTAGTAGGACTTTCTATTTTTTTAAAACTCATTTTTCTTTTTTCAATACCCAATTTATCGCAAGATTTTTATCGATTTATTTGGGACGGAAGGATGATTTTAGAAGGACTTAATCCCTATTTATCATTGCCAAAAACATTTATTGAGCATCAAAATTATCCAATTTCTCAAGCTACGGAATTATATGCGGGCATGGGAGCCATGAACGGAAGTCACTATACCAATTATCCACCTATAAATCAATTTTGTTTTTTAATTGCAGCCATTTTTGCAAACAAAAGTATTTTAGGCAGTGTAATTGTAATGCGAGTTATTATAATTTTAGCAGATATTGGAATACTTTATTTCGGTAAATTATTATTAGAAAAACTTCGTTTATCAGTTTACAATATCTTTTTATACGCTTTAAATCCGTTTATAATCATTGAAATGACGGGAAACTTACATTTTGAACCCGTAATGCTCTTTTTTTTAGTTTGGAGTTTGTATAAGTTACAGCAGCAAAAATGGATTCTTTCGGCTCTTTTATTAGCCTGTTCGGTATCTGTAAAATTAATTCCGCTTTTATTTTTACCCTTATTTTTTCAATCATTTATTAAACCTTTACAAACTAAAAACTCGAACATAATTAAGTGGATTGGTTTTAAATTTCAACCTAAAGAATTTTTAAAATTGTTGAGTTTTTACACTATAATTATTGTCGCTTCAATACTCTTATTTATTCCGTTTTATGCATCTCAATTAATTACAAACTACACTAACTCTGTCGGATTATGGTTTCGTAATTTTGAATTTAACGCTAGTTTTTATTATGTTTTTAGAGAAATTGGTTATTTATTTAGAGGTTATAACGAAATCGCAATTATTGGTAAAATTGCCCCTGTTTTAACCATTTTATTTTTAATATTTATCACTTTTTTTAGAAACAATAAATCAACCATTCAATTAATAACAGCAATGTTGCTTGGTTTATCCTTCTATTATTTTACCTCAACTACCATGCATCCTTGGTATATTGCAACGCTTTTAATTTTATCAGTATTTACCAAATATCGTTTTCCTTTAATTTGGAGTGTTGTTATCATTTTAAGTTATCAAGCTTATGCTAATCAACCCTGGAAAGAAAATTTATGGGTTGTTTTTGTAGAATATTTAATTGTTTATAGCTTTTTAACTTGGGAAATGTTCATAAAAAAACCCACTTAAAAAATTAAGTGGGAAAAATTGCTATGAAAAAGAAAGTGGTCTTGCAACCACTATTCAAATATAAAAAAGAGTTAGGTATTAAACAAATACTTTTTAAAAATTAACATTTATTTCACACCTTTAATACTTTATTGTTTTTTAATTTATATTTTTCTTTGCTTTCCTCACAAATTGCTTCTCCATTTTCATTAAACTCTAATCGATGTCCGAACTCACTAATCCAACCAATTTGTTTAGATGGGTTTCCAACCACTAATGCATAAGGCAATACTTCTTTTGTTACTACGGCTCCTGCACCAACAAATGCATATTCGCCAATATCATTACCACAAACAATAGTTGCATTTGCACCAATGCTTGCTCCTTTTTTAACAACCGTTTGTAAATATTGATCTTGTCTTTTAATGGCGCTTCTAGGGTTTATTACGTTAGTAAATACCATTGATGGGCCTAAAAAAACATCATCTTCGCAAATAACACCTGTATAAATAGATACATTGTTTTGAACCTTTACATTATTACCTAAAGTTACTTTAGGCGAAACCACCACGTTTTGACCAATATTACAACCAACACCTATTTTACAGTTAGGCATGATATGGCTAAAGTGCCAAATTTTAGTATCAGCTCCAATAATACAATTATCATCTATTACAGCTGTTTCGTGTGCGAAAAAAGGTTTTGTTGTATTCATAATAACAAAAGTATTCATTAAATACCATAAACAAAAACCTCTTAGAAATACAATTCTAAGAGGTTGTGTGTGTTTTCTAAAGTCTTATTTTGTTATCTTTTTCCTACGGATGAAAAATCATCTTTAGCTTTTACCTCCCATTCCGAATTAGAAGCATCAGTTCCTGCGCTTATTGCCCAATCAGTATTTCCTGTTATTATTGTTGATTTTCTAATTAATGTATGGTCTTTAGTTGCATCGGTTTCACCTGCCACTTCCCATCCCGCTCCTGGATCTTCTCCAATTTTACCTACAACATCTATTACAACTCCGTTTTTTAACAGCGCAACGGCATCATCACCATTAAAAAAAGGGATTGAAGACGAATAATCTCCTTCGTTTATAATAGCAGTATCTGCTCTAGAATTATATAATACTAAAACCTCATTATTTGCTAAAGTTGTAGTTGCTAAACTACTTAAATCTAAATTTCTGGTAGCTGTTGGCGAACCATTACCGTATAATTCTAAGCTATACGTTGATAAATCTACATCGGCTCCTGTAGTATTGTAAATTTCAATATATTTATTACTACTGCTACCTTCTACATATTCCGAAAAAAATAAATCATTACTAGTTCCAGACGGAACACAATCATAAGTTGCCGTAAAATCAACATCATTTTCATCTCTAATGTACAATTCAACTCCGTTAGATTGTGTTAAGATTCCCGTTATCGTTCCTTTTTTATCACTTACTTGATTGTTCGCAAAAGCAGCATCTGTTTTTACCGAAACTAGTTTTAACGCATCAGTACAATCTGAAGTTAAAACATTATTACCTGCATAGGTTTTAGCTATATCTTTAAACTGCACATCATTAATTTTAACTAATTTACTTTCATAATCTCCTGTTAATGCTTGCGTAAAAGTTATTATTTCTGGTGTAGGTAACGTACCCGATGTTGTGCTTAAAATATCTGAAGTAGCTAAATTTAATCGCAACAAACCGTTGTATTTACTTAATAACAATCCGCCAACTGCAATTTCTATTTCATCTCCTAAATTTAAGTTGTACGTATCGCTAAAATTTAATGCAATTGCCGCAGAAGCATCTTGAACAAAAGCATTTTTGTTAGAAATATTACCTTTAATTAAACTTGATGTAACTACCACTTTTATTTTTAAACTTTCGGTAATTCTAGTTTCTGAACCAGAAAATAAATTTTTCACCGCTGCTAAAGAAGTTTGTGTAGGATTATTATAACATCCATATTCTTGAGTTAAATCAACATCATCTGTATTTCTAATTAATAACTGATAATCGTTTTCAAACTTACCTAAAACAGCAGTTATACTTCCTTTTTTATCAGGAATAGGAACGGATTTAAATGTTGAATATCCGCTAGTTCTTAAAATAATTTTATCAAAAGAGTCACAGCTTATAAGATTTCTGTTGATGTTATCATTATTAGTAGGATTAGCAAAGGTTAATCCTTTAATTTCTGATTGTAAATTGTTAATTTTTATCAGCATATTAACATGATCGTCTGTTATTTCATTAATTTTTAATTCGGTCGGAATTAAAGTGGCCACCTCAGATGATCTGTCTATAAATTTAACATACTCATGTTCGCTCATTCTATCTACAATATAACCATTTCTAACTCCTATCTGAAAAGTTTCGTGGTATTTACTTAAAGCCAAACCTTTTAATTTTATATATATTTTTCTACCAACATTATAACGAGCACTTAAATTGTTACCACTTATTCTTACTTGAAAACCTATTGTTGGATTTTCTGGTTTATCTTGAATTGTAATGGCTCCGAAAAAATTACCATCTCTATCATCAGAAATTACATAACCATAAGTGGTAATTTCTTCTTCAAAATCTACAATACCACTTTGATACAGCGTTGCTATTTCACTTAATGATTTTAAATTAGCATATTCTTTATCATCGCCTAATGTTGGAATTTCAAAATCTCCATCTTCTACACAAGAAGAAAAAACAATCATAAGTATTGCTACGTATTTAATTATATTTTTAGTTTTCATCTTTTTTGTTTTAGCTTTTTTTAAAATCTGTAATTTATATTTAAAAAGTATGTAGCTCCTCTACCATACCAATATTTACTTCCAAAATTTGGAGTTCCATTTTCTTGATCTGCTTTTTCTAATTCGTAATTTGCTGTTCTTCCTTGCTCGTATCCTCCTGTTTTATATTCTTTATTAAGTATGTTGCTAAAGCTTGCAAAAAAACCTACATATTTATTTTTGCCTACTTTCCATGTTTTGCCTCCGATAGCGTTTAAGGTAAAATAACTGTCAAATTTTTCTTGTAATAATAATTGTTTTGCTACTAAAGGATCAAAATTTGGAAACGGTTGTCCATCATCAGAAATAAAAGAAGTTGTTCTTTTTATAGGTGATGGGTCTACGTAAGCTTCCTCTAAAAAATTACCTGTTAGGGCTACAAACCAATATGCAGGATCTCTATATTCAAAACCAAAAGAATAGGCTTTTTGTGGTCCAGAAGCTACCTTGTAGTCTTTTAAACTTGCGGTACCATAATCTTTAATTCCTCTTTTATCAAAACCTGCCAAATCAGAATCTGTACTAATTTCGGATGCCAATGCTACATTCGGATTATTACTATAAGTGTATTGCCCAAAATTTGCGGCTGCTTTTAACTTAAAGGTTGATAATACTTGTGCTTCTATACCTAATTCAGCTCCAAAATGTTGTTTATCTATATTAGTTACAATTTCTTGAATAAAAAGATTTTCGCTGCCTGTAAAATAAAAAGCAATATCTGTAGCATCTTCAATTTTTGTGTAATATCCTGTTAGTTTTGCGGTTACAAAGGGCGTTCTTAAAATATAGCTTGCATCAAAAGATTTAATTTTTTCGTTATTTAAACCACTAACATCGGCAACAGTTAAGTTGTTAGATCTTGAGTTTGCAAAAGAATTTCGAATAGATGGCGCTTTGCTAATATAACCTCCGTTAAAATCTAATAAATGGCGCCCCGAAATTTTGTAGGTAAATCCTCCTTTGGCTCCAAATCCAAAAAAATCCAATTTTTTAGACTTTCCAAAAGAAGTAGGAATAGATACATCTGTAGCATCTCCAGGAAAAATTCCGTTTTGATACAAACCTTCTCTTTGGTGTGTTGTTTTGTGTGCCGAACCTGCAATGTAAAAATCTACTTTATTGTATTTGAATTGTAATTGTGCAAATCCGCCATAAACTTTAGAAGCTATTTTATAATTGTATTTAAACCGATCTCCTTCTTTAGCAATTCTATTCGGATGTAACAAATCACTTTGATAATCATCCTTTGTAATATCTCCAAATTTATTGATGTCTAAATATCCTGTAGCGCCAAATAAATCTAACACTTGCGCAAAATTTTCAGAATCTAAATTTCTATATTCTAAATTACCATTTAACGAAATATTATCTGAAATTTCAGTATTTACAATTGTATTTATCGTTAATTGTTTATCATCGTTACGATCTTCATATAAAGCAAATCTCGCATTATCGCCACTATATTCATTTGCTATATATAAATCTTCCCAGTTTATTTGTCCGTCGTTTTTAAAATTTTCTAATGCTTTGTATGCATCCGCATAATCGGCTCCATCAGGATCGTTTAAATAATAATTCGGCAATTTTCTGTAATAAGTAGGACTCGGATCGTTACCACCATTAAAATCTAAACGGCTATTTCCTATTTCACCAAACTGATAAGAAACACCTGTATTTACAGTAGTTTTAGTACCAATATTCCAATAATGATGTAGCATTAAAATAGGTTCTTCTACTCTTTTTATACGTGAATTTCTGGTTTTTCCTTTCTGATTTCCCCAATGCGGATTGTATTTAATTCCTTTTATATCATACACTTCTTGCACATTCGCTGCTGATTTACCTCTGTTATTTTGAGCTTGAATTGCCGTAAAGTTTAAACTATGATTTTCATTTAATTGCTTTTCTACAGAAATAAACATAGAAAAGGCATTGTACAATGTACCTTCTGTAAAACCTTCTTCGGCATATCTTTTACTACCAGAAGCTGTTATTGCCCACCCACTTTTTAATAACCCAGAAGCATACATTGCCATTAAACGATGCGTATAACTTCTGTTTGCTGAAGCATACGAAAATCTTCCGCCTTCACTATATTCTGATGCTCGAGTACTTATATTGGTTGTACCTAAAACGCCTCCAAAATTGTGATTAGATGGTGCTAAACCATTGCTAAATTCTTGATTTCTCAACGCATCATTTAATCCACCCCAATTACTCCACTGGGGTCGACCGTTATACAACTTATTCATTTCAATTCCGTTAATTAAAACCTTTCCGTTTTCAGAATCTAACCCTTTAATTCGGTAAAAAGAGGAACTCCAATCAAAAGCAGCAGTACGTAAATAAGTGTCTTTTGATGCTTGTAATAAACCCGAAATATTATCAGCAGAGCTCGAATCGTCATTTAATTCATCATCTGTAATTATAATGGTGCTTAAATCTTCAGCTTCAGTACTATTTTTATACATTAAAATAGTACCTAAATCTAATATTTTACCTGATAATTGAACTGGAAAGTTTTGAGTTTCATATCCTTTTAAAAATACAACAACAACTTGTTTTCCTTCGGATATATTATTTAATGTAAAAAAACCATGAGCATCCGTTAAACTATTGTTGTTCGTTTTTTTTACACTTATAAGTACATTTTGAAGTGGTTTTTCTGAATCGCCATTAATTACGATTCCCTTTACTATATTTTGAGCACTTAAATTTAGGGCAGCAAAAAATAGTAATAACAATGTTATTTTCTTTTTCTTCATAAACAATTTTATTTTTAAATAGCACAGTGAAAATAATGAAAAATTGTCTGAATAAAAAATTGCAACACATTAAAAACAAGATTGTTACAGTTTAATTTACTATTTTTAAAAAAAATGATGAAAATGAAAAAAGTAACAATACTTATAATTACGTTGTTTATCTCTGTAATTTTATCGCCTTTACAAGCTCAAAAAAAATATAAAATAAGAACGGTAGCTTTTTATAATCTCGAAAATCTTTTTGATACGATTAATGATCCTGAAAAAAATGATGAAGCGAGTCCTATCATGAAAATTAAGGGTGATAAACAAAAAATTTATTGGAATAAAATTGATAAACTAGGCAGTGTAATACTACAGTTAGGTGCCGAAAAAGCGAATACAAGTCCTGCTATTTTAGGCGTAGCCGAAATTGAAAATAAAAAAGTTTTAGAGGATTTAGTAAACTCTGAAAAATTAAAAAAGAAAAATTACGGAATTATTCATTTTGATTCTCCTGACTGGAGAGGAATTGACGTAGCATTGCTCTATCAAAAAAGATATTTTAAACCAATCCATTTCCAAGCTTTTAATCCAAATATTTATAGTGAAAACAAAAAAATATATACACGTGATATTTTGTGGGTTTCTGGGTATTTAGACGATGAGTTAATTCATTTATTAATAAACCATTGGCCGTCTCGTAGAGGTGGGGAAGCTAAAAGTAGGCCGTTACGTGAAAAAGCGGCTTATAAGGTTACTAAAATTATTGAAAAAATTAAAGAAAATGACCCAAATCCGAAGTTATTAATTATGGGCGATTTTAATGATGATCCTATAAACACTAGCTTTAAAACTGTTTTAAAAACAAAATCAAAAAAGAAAAATGTAACAAAAAACGATCTTTATAACCCGTATGAAAACATGTTTCGCCGCGGATTTAATACTTTAGGTTATCGAGATAATATTAATTTGTTTGACCAAATAATTATAAGTTTTCCGCTGCTAAATAAAGATGAAAAAGATTTTTATAGCTACAAAATGTTTAAATCGGCAATTTTTAATAAACGCTTTTTAACAGAAAAAAAAGGACGTTACAAAGGGTATCCTTTTAGAAGTTTTTCTTACGGAAAATACACTGGTGGATACAGCGACCATTATCCGGTTTACATGTATTTGATAAAAGAAAACTAAAAGAGTTTATGAAATACAAACCCTTTTAGTTTTTACATAAATTTACTAAGTAATTATTCATTTTTATTTGAAACAAGGTTCCTTTTAATAAATCGTCTATTTGTGCGAGTTCTATTTGCGAAACAGCCATACTTACTTTTTCTGACGGAGTTTGTAATAAAATAGATTTACAATTTTCTCCTTTTACACAAGTGGCGCAGTTTTTTTGATTTTTAGAGTCGATTACTTTTTCTAAAAAAGTTTCAATTTCATTTTCAGTTAAATGAAAACCCGTATCGCAAAATATTAATTGAATTAAATTAATACCTCTGTCTTTCCAATGAAATGAAATACCAATTTTATTATCGTATATTTTAATAATTTCTTCCATAAATAATTTTATTACGGAAACAAATATATAATTTATTTAGAATTATTCTAAATAAATTATTTTAAATCTTTTAAAAGTAATTGAATAGAAGTATTTCCTCGCCAAGTATTTTCGTCAAGACTATAGGCAATATCAAATTCATTTTGAATTGAAGGTAATTTTTTTCCTAAATTAAATCCGATAGCATTATAAGTTCTCTTATCTGAACCGTAAATAATGTTTAGTTTTAAGTGTGTTTTATCAGCTCCAACCTGTTTTCCGTAGCCGTTATCTCTTACTGATTGAGTTGAAAAAGTTGGTTTCATATTTTGTGGCCCAAAAGGCGCCATTTGCTGTAAAATTCTATAGAATTTAGGAGAAATTTCTGATAAATCTAATTCAGCATCAATACTAATTTCAGGAGTTAGTAAATTTTTATCAATAGTTGCAGCAACCACTTCTTCAAACTTTTTCTTAAAATTTTCGTACTGTTCTGGTAATAAAGTTAAACCTGCAGCGTATTTATGTCCTCCAAATTGCTCAATAAATTCGGCACATTGCTCTAAGGCATTATACACATCAAATCCTTTTACCGATCGTGCAGAAGCTGCTAATTTATCGCCACTTTTGGTAAAAACTAACGTTGGTCGGTAATAGGTTTCTATTAAACGAGACGCTACAATACCAATAACTCCTTTGTGCCAATTTTTATCAAAAACAACAGAAGTGAATTTTTCTTTTTCGTCGTTTTCTTCAATTTGAAGCAAGGCTTCTTGGGTAATTTTTTTATCAAGATCTTTTCTGTCTGAATTATATTTTTCAATAGACGAAGCAAAATCTACAGCCGCATCAAAATCCATTTCGGTTAACAATTCTACCGCATGATTACCGTGTTTCATCCTTCCGGCAGCATTTATCCGCGGAGCGATAATAAAAACAACATCGGTAATCGTCAATTCTTTTTTATCTAATTGATGAATGATCGCTTTAATTCCGTTTCTGGGTTGCGAATTAATTACTTGCAAACCCCAATAAGCCAACGTTCGGTTTTCGCCTGTCATTGGTACAATATCGGCTGCAATTGCAGTGGCAACCAAATCTAAATATCCAACTAAATCATTAATCGTTTGATTTCTATTAGAGGCTAATGCCTGGATCAATTTAAAACCAACTCCGCAACCACATAATTCGTCATACGGATAGTTGCAATCTACTTGCTTTGGATTTAAAACTGCGACAGCTTTCGGAATTTCAGCCCCTGGTTTGTGGTGATCGCAAATAATAAAATCGATGTTTTTTTGTGATGCATACGCAACTTTATCGATGGCTTTTATTCCGCAATCTAAAGCGATGATTAATGAGAAATCATTGTCTTGTGCAAAATCAATTCCCATATATGAAACTCCGTAACCTTCGGCATATCTATCAGGAATATAAGTTGCAATATTTGGGTGAATGGTTTTTAAATAGGATGACATTAAAGAAACTGCCGTGGTACCATCGACATCATAATCGCCAAAAACTAAAATATTTTCGTTATTCGCAATTGCTTTTTCAATTCGATCTACAGCAATTTGCATATCCTTCATTAAAAAAGGATTGTGTAAATCGCTTAACGAAGGACGAAAAAATTGTTTTGCTTTATCAAAAGTATCAATATTGCGTTGCACTAAAATTTTAGCTAAAGTTTTATCAATTGATAATTCTTTAGCTAATTGATTTACTTTAACCAAATCAGGTTCTTGTTTTAAAGTCCAACGCATATTTTTAATTTAAAACGAAAGGGTTATGTGAGGCAACCCTAAGCTGTTTATTATGTGTGATTCTGAAATAAATTTAGAATGACGTAAAAGTTATGAATTAATGCGAGTGTTTATTGATTATGAAAATGATTGGTAGTTTTTACTTCAGCAAATCGTCTAAACATTTCCATTACACCACAGTATTTATCTACTGATAATTGTACTGCTTTGTTAATTTTAGCTTCGTTTAAATTGGTACCGTAAAAGTGATAATCAACAAAGACTTTATGGTAATATCTAGGATGTTCTTCGGTTAATTCTCCTATAATTTCAATTTTAAAATCAGTAATAGCAACACGCATTTTTTCTAATAACGGAATAACGTCAACACCAGAGCATCCTGCTAAGGCAGATAACATCATTGCTTTAGGTCTTAATCCATCTCCTTTACCACCATTTTCTTCACCTACATCTATAAAAATTTTATGTCCACTTGGATTGTCGGTTTCAAATTGCATATTTTCTTTCCAAACGGTTGTAACAGTATGTGATGCCATAATTTTAATTATTTTTTTGTTTCTTGCATAAGCAAATTTAAGGAAGTGTAAATTATTCTTACTTAATCTTTGTATAAACTTATAGTAAAATCATCAAAAAACAAACACAACATATGCCATTAGTAACACCATTATCTGCAGAACACGATAAAGAAACAAAAGAATTAGCCGAATTTTTTAATGAAACACTTGGATTTTGTCCCAATTCGGTTTTAACAATGCAACGCAGACCTGCCATTTCAAAAGCTTTTATCAACTTAAATAAAGCAGTGATGGCGAATGAGGGAAAAGTAACATCTGCTTTAAAAAGAATGATTGCTTGGGTATCGAGTAACGCAACAGGTTGTAGATATTGTCAGGCGCACGCTATTAGAGCTGCCGAGCGTTATGGCGCAGAACAAGAACAATTAGATAATATTTGGGAATATAAAACGCATGCTGCTTTTTCGGATGCTGAGCGTGCTGCGTTAGATTTTTCGTTGGCTGCTTCTTTAGTTCCAAATATGGTAGATGATAAAATAAAAACCGAGTTGTATAAATATTGGGATGAAGGAGAAATTGTAGAAATGTTAGGTGTTATTTCTCTCTTCGGATATTTAAATAGATGGAATGATTCTATGGGAACTTCAATTGAAAATGGTGCCGTAGAGAGCGGAAATCAATATTTAGGTAAACATGGATGGGAAAAAGGAAAACATATATAAGCTCTAAAAACAAGTAGTAAAAGAGGTGGTGAGATTACGTTTTTACCACCTTTTTTAATTTTAATAGCCAGCATATTATTAGACAAAAACTTATTTTTTTAATAAATAAAAGTTAAATATTTTTTTATTACTAACCGATTGTTTAGATTTGTACTGTAATTAAACACTATGGCACGTAAAAAGAAATATAACGAAGAGGAAGTGGTAGAAAAAGCTATGAATCTTTTTTGGCGAAATGGTTACGAAGCTACTTCAATGCAAATGCTTGAAAAAGAAATGGGAATTAACAAGTTTTCTATCTATGCGAGCTTTGGTAATAAACACGGACTATTTTTAGAAAGTCTAAAATGTTACAAACAAAAAGTAAGTGCTATTTTTAAAAAATTTGAAAAATCAACTAATGGTATAGATGGTATTAAGCAATTTTTTATCGATTCTGTTGACGTACA